>JAGVDA010000493.1 GCA_020058975.1 Thermosynechococcus sp. WC_1
CTTTGTAGTAGTAAAGGCTGGCGTTCATGCGCTCCACATAGGGCGTAAAGATGACATCAGCCGTGCCAAAATCTTCTAAAAAGTATGCTCCTGATGTACGGCTGAGGGCTGCTTCTACCTGGGCAACAACGGCAGTAAACTGGTCACGGCTTTGCCGATCTTCGCGTGAAGAGCGGGTGGGACGGCAGAGCCAGTTACACCAAGCTCTAAATAAAAGTCGCTCCAGTTGTCGCAGAGGGAGGACGGCTGGGTCTTTCATGCCCAGCCCTAGAGAGCCAAAGACGCGCTCTAGGGCAATTAAAATATCGTCGCTTTCTGTAATGATGCGTCCGTCTAGCTCAAGGGCAGGCAGCATACCAGAGGGAACCTTGCGCCTGTACCAGGTCTCCTTTTCGCCGTAGCAAAACATGGTGACTTTCTCAATGCGGTAGGGAATCTGCTTTTCCTCTAGCCACAGCCATATTTTTTGACAGTAGGGGCACCAGGCATGGTTATCGCGGTAGAGCGTCACGCGCACGTCTGCTTCGGTTTGTCCAAAAAGGCGCAGCCGAGCTTGGGCGTTAGTAGGGCCATTGACCGTATCAATTTGAAAATTTGTGAGGGCTTCTAAATCTGACCAGCTTAAGGCGGCGATGCTCATAGTTACAGGGTTGATGACTTCTCCATTCTGCTACATCTAGACGTTGCCCGTGTCCTTTGCTGTCGCCTACGCCCGTTTAACAGACCTTTGCAGACTGCTTCTTGCTCAAATATCCGACTATGCCCGACTGACAATCCGATCAGCAATTTTTTAAGCTACAGGCGCAGCACGAGAAAGGATGCAGTCTGCCGCCATGATAGCCCAAACGATTTCCCTCAATTTTCCTCAAATAGACTTAGCCGGGGACTGTTACCCTCAACCTAGTTTTTTGCAAACTCAAAAGCGTTTGCAAACCCTGGTTCAGAAATATCTTAGGTCGGATACCCTGGGCGATCGCCTCTCGGATCTCCCCACCCAATTCAGTACCCCCCAACCCCGTCCCTGGAAGCGGCTGGACTGGCAAAACGTCGATGCCTCACAAATTATTGGCATTGACCCTCTAGTTTTTCTCGCCATCCTGGCAGGCTCCGCCGATACCGAAGAACCCATTCGCGGCTATACCCAAACCAGCCGTCAGTACCTAGAACCCCTGCATCCAGCAATGGCTCGATTTGTGGGGGGCACAGTCGATGACCAAGACACCTTAATTGAGCTGGGATTATGGGAAAAAGAAGAGCGCCAACATGCCCCAGCGCTCCAGAAACTCTACACCCAGCTCACGGGGCTTAAGCTGAGGCTGCTCACGCATACGCCCCGACCTCACCAGCCTACTGGCAATGTGCGTGACGACCTTTACCACCACGGACTCCACCGCATCGCCACGGAATATGGCGCAACCTGCCTATATCTCTGGCTGATGGCGCATTCTACGGGGTCATTGCAGGCAGTTCTTGAAGAGCTGCTGATTGACGAAATCAATCACATGACGAAATTTTGGGGGTTTGGTCGCTGGCTATTCCCTGAGACTTCAGGGCTTAAAGTGCTACAAACACTTAGCCATAGCGCCCTTCAAAAACTTTGGAAGCAGGATCAACACAGCAGTTTATTCCATACCCTGCGTCGGATGACTCAAGTGCTGCACTGGGAGGCCTGGTCTTGGAGTAACAGAGTTAGCTTTGTGTGGACGTTTGTAATCGCCCTTCAGCAAATTCAGATTTGGCACAAGACCTTAACACCGGAATATCTGCAAGAGTTGTTTGGCGATCGCCCCCCAAACAAGACACACCACCACAGCAATTTGGAATTGGATTCGGTACACCCTGTAGGGGCGCAAGGCCCTGCGCCCCTACGAAGATGACCCATGCCATTCTGTCTAGTCCCACAGCATTCCTCCTTTAAGGCTATCGCTACTCGTTTTTATGCAAATCCAGAACTCTACTCAACTGCCTTCTGACCTCAATCCACAAAACCTGCCCCAACATGTCGCCGTCATTATGGATGGGAATGGCCGCTGGGCAAAAAAACGCGGATTCCCCCGTATTGCAGGCCATCGCCAGGGCGCTAAAACCCTGAAAGACCTACTGCGCTGCTGCAAAGATTGGGGTATTCCAGCCCTCACCGCCTATGCCTTCTCTACCGAAAACTGGCAGCGCCCCCTCAAAGAAGTAGGGTTTCTCATGCGGCTCTTTGAGCGTCTGCTGCGGCGAGAACTAGCCGAAATGCAGCGCGAAGGGGTTCGCATCAACTTTATTGGCGACCTGTCCGTCCTGGCAGACTCACTCCGCCACGAAATCGATCTCGCTATGGCTCTCACCGCCCAAAACCAAGGCATCCATTTCACCGTTGCCATTAACTACGGCAGCCGCGCTGAACTAACGCAAGCCTGCCGACGCATTGCAGCACATGCTCAACAGGGTTTGCTTCAGCCCCAAGCCGTAGATGAAACGCTGATTGCGCAATACCTTTATACCCAAGGAATCCCAGACCCAGATTTCTTAATCCGCACCAGTGGGGAGCAGCGCCTGAGTAACTATCTGCTGTGGCAGTTGGCCTACACCGAGCTGTACTTTACCGAAACCTTCTGGCCCGATTTTGACCGCAATGCCTTCCATCAGGCGCTGCTGTACTATCAAAAACGCGATCGCCGTTTTGGTCAGATCAACCCATCCCTGTCGGCCTAGCGTACCTGCTTAAATTACTACCTCTAAATCACCACTAAATTATCGCGGTGAACCACCGTTTCAGCGCCAGCGTAGCCCAACAGCGCCGGAATTTCTTCAGAATGGTGCCCCCGAATTTGCTCTAATTCAGCGCTGCCGTAATTCACCAACCCTCGCGCAATTTCTTGACCTGTCTCATCACAGAGGCGTACAGGCTCTTGCCCCTCAAATTCCCCAGCAACCTTCAAAATTCCCGCAGCCAACAAAGATTTCCCCTGAGCCAAAATGGCTCTGACGGCTCCAGCATCCAAAATTAAATCCCCAACGGGGATAAGGGTATGGGCAATCCAGTGCTTACGGGCGTTGATGGGTTCTGGGTGGGGCAAAAACTGGGTGCCGATAGTTTCCCCAGCCACAATGCGAGCAATGTTTTCGGGGTGCTGACCTCTCATAATCACTGTGCGTACCCCCGCATCTGTGGCGATCGCCGCTGCCGAAATCTTAGTCGCCATGCCGCCCGTGCCCCAACGAGATCCGCGATCACCCGCCTGTACCTGAAGCGTCACTAAATCTTCCATCTTCTCGATGATGGCAATGGGCTTTGCCAAAGGATCGGTACGGGGATCAGCAGAATAAAGGGAATCTACATCCGTTAGCAAAAAGAGCCAGTCGGCATGAACCAAGCTCGCCACCAGTGCAGAAAGCGTGTCATTGTCACCAAATTTCAGCTCATCTACTGCCACCGTATCATTCTCATTCACGATGGGGATCACGCCTAGATTTAGCAGTTCCTGAAAGGTGTTGTAGGCGTTCAGGTAGCGACCGCGATCGGCTAAGTCTCCTCGAGTTAAAAGCACTTGGGCAATGGGCTGCTGCACCACGCTAAAAAAATCGTCATAAATCCGCATGAGGCGACCCTGCCCCACCGCTGCCACGGCCTGCTTCAGCGCCATCGTGCGAGGCCGCTCCAATAGCTTTAGACGAGCGCAGCCAACCCCCACTGCACCAGAAGAAACCAGTACGACCTGGAAGCCGCGCTGTCGCAATTGACTCAACTGCTCCACGAGTGCCGCAATAGTTGCCAGCGCTAAATGCCCTGTGTCTGGCTGTGTAAGGCTAGAAGTCCCAATTTTGACAACAATTGTCTGACCCATGTTTGCGTTTCCTCTGTACCCACAGCTTTGCGAGTAAAGGAGTCTCTAGATTTTTAAACGATTCAATTCTGCACGATTCAGCATAGCAATAGGCCAACCCTCAATTACATGAAGATTGGCCTACCACAAGTATTTTAGTTCGCTATAGTTAGAGCCTTTATTTGGCTGGCTCCATTTGAATAAGTCTATCTTGCCAAACTTTTTTAAAAATCTCACAACCCATAATGTTTTTTTTAGATTTGATCCCCAGTACTCTGTATACCGATTCTAGCGACGTGGGATCAAGGCTGAGCATAGCTTCGAGCTATAGCTTAAAGGTAGCGCTCAATACTTTAGAAAGCCACAGTTCAAAAGAGCGCAGCCAGCTAATGCGCCGACGGCTGTTCTTAGGATCCATCATGGGTTCGACCAAAACGGTAAACATGCCCAAGCGGTTGCCGACCAAGACATCTGTGAAGAGGCGATCGCCCACCATGCCCACCTCATGAAGCGGCAGATTCATCTTGCTGACGGCCTGTCGCACCTTTTTACGCGAAGGCTTACGGGCACCAAAAATATAGGGTAGCTCCAGTACCCCCGCCACTCGACGAATCCGAGTATGGCTCAGATTATTGCTAACAAGGGTGACATTGACCACCTGCTTAATTTCTGCCATCCATACCTTGACTTCTTCTGGCACAATGGCAGAGCGCGTCGAGATCAGGGTGTCATCGACATCCAGCACTAAACCTCTGATGCCGTGGATCTTCAGCATTGCTGGGGTCAACGCTAAAATCGATCCTGACAGCGTAAGGTTGGGTTCAAGAAGCGAAACCGCAGCGCGTGGAAGCATTAACTATCACCTATTGCATTGATTAATTTTACACAGGCGTAGAGTATACCCAGCATCGGTTTATTCTCGCTAGATTTTGCCAGATTTAGACGGCTTAGCGTCCTGCTGATCGCGGATTGTAACCTGTGCGCGTTCATGATCGCCAAGGGTTTTGCTAAAAACGTGGGTGCCATCATAGCGAGCCACAAAGTATAAGTACGGTGTCTGTTCCGGTTCTAGAACGGCTTTAAGGCTCGCAAAACCTGGGCTGGCAATGGGGGTTGGGGGTAAACCTGCATTGATATAGGTATTGTAGGGAGAGGGCTGCTTCACCTGACTGAAGGTGAGTGGCTTGTCCTGGGTTTGCCGAATGCCTAAACCATACTCCACTGTGGGGTCAGAACCCAAGGTCATGCCTATGCGCAAACGATTCACAAACACGCCTGCAATGAGGGGGCGTTCTTTGGCAACAACGGCTTCTTTTTCGACAATGCTGCTTAACGTGACCCATTCGTTGAGGCTGAGGTTAGTTTGCCCCTGACGCTTTTGGTAAAGCGGTAGCGCCTGTGTTTCAAAATGCTTGAGCATAGTGTTGAGGACTGCGTTGGGCGATCGCCCTTCCACAGGCACCTGATAGGTATCAGGGAACAGAAACCCCTCCAGCATCGGGAGATTTTCGGGCAGCCAAGCAAAGCGATCGCGGGGGATTTGCTGAGTAGCTTTTAGAAACGCATCTGCCGAAAACCAGCCCTCTTTTTCAAAATAAGCCGCCATTTCCTTGAGCGACCAGCCCTCAGGAATCGTAAAGGTGGCTTGCTTCACCTGCCCTGTCCAAATCGTTTTGGCAAGATCGTCTAAAGAAGACTGCGCCGACAGCTCATAGGTACCCGTCTGAAAACTGCCCTGACCTTGTTTGACAGCGGCTAGCCTTGCCCAAATCTTCCAGGCCATCACAGATTTAATCAGTCCAGTTTGCTGAAGCTGCTGCCCAATGGAGTCAGCAGAAGCGCCTTCCGGCACCTGAATGGTGACAACTCCAGCACGACTGCGAGTTGGCGCAGTGGCATTCGCCCACCACAGCAAGCTTAGCCCTGTACTAATGCCTAGCACTAGCACCATTGCTGATGCACCCAAAAGCAGTCGAGGAACGCGTTGTTTCGTTTTCTTCACCCGTCTATCACCCAAAGCGCTCTACAAACTACTCCATCTCTTCAAAGAGATGCTCTTCAAAATAGGGCTGAAGCTTGGGCTGAATGGCCTGAAACTCTTCAGGAGAGAGAAGCTGAGGCTTTTGTCCATCCTTCAGTTTCACCACAAACAGAACCGGATCAATCGGTGTGTAAATCGCGTACTCCTGTTCTTCATGGAAGAAAGTCGCCAAGAGCTGGTACTCTTCTGAGTCGCTGCCTGCCACCCCAGACTCTTCTACCTCTAGCGTCAGCAGCTCGTCTTCATCCACTTCTGGCAGGTCGCCCTCAACGGTCAAAGACAGTGCCGTGCGCTTAAGCTTTAGGTTTTGCTCAGCCAGTACCGCCTGTGCTGTTGAAAAAATTTCGTTGAGTTCGGCATCTTCAACGGGGACGAGGGTTTCTTCTTCGTCTTCCTCGTCGGTTGTACCTTCCTCTGTATCTTCCGCTGCAACCCACGCAAAAATGTCGATGGGGTAGTCTACAGGGTTGACGAGGGCGTACTCTTCACCATCCACGTCAACCGATAACTCTATGTAGCAAAGCAATGACCGCCCTGCTTCATCCGATAGGGTAATGGTAGGCCCCTCAAGTTCCATGCTGTATTCCTCTATACATCCGACCCTATCCCGTTAACTATCCGCTAGTTTAGAGGGTAATGGCGCGTCTTCACGATTTTTTATTGTCTCATGAGAGCGGGTGGTTTGCCGTCGTAAATCGAGCCACTGCTGCAAAATAATGCAGGCGGCTTTTCGATCCACTAGCTCACGGTTACGAGACGGGCTAATGCGCTGCGCGTGCATCATAGATTCCGCCTCGTAGGAGGTAAGCCGCTCGTCCATATACTCCATCGGAAGCTGGAGAGCATGACTGATTCGCCGCGCCAGCTTTTGGGTGCGTTTGGCCTGAGTGCCAATCTCGCCGTTCATAGAGTAGGGCAGCCCCATGACCAGCAGCGTCACTTCTCGTTCGTGAATGAGCTGCCGTAGCTGGGCAATGTCGTTCTCGAAGGTGGTGCAGTGGATGGTGGTGAGTCCGGTGGCAATCAGTCCGGTGCGATCGCACCCCGCCACCCCAATCCGTCGATGGCCTAAATCTAGCCCTAGGGCAGAAATCACAGGTATAGCGCTCCTTTTAGCACTGTGACCGCCTGTCCGCCTAGCTTGGGCGTGTCGCCATCTAGCTCAATCAATAGCCGACCAGGGCGGTTGAGGCAATCTCCCTGCTCAAAACGCCACAAATCGCGTTCTGGGTCTTTGGATTTTCCGGATTGACGCAGTAGCAGCGCCAACGGACCACTCACCGAACCCGTGACGGGATCTTCAGAGATGCCAGACTGCGGTGCAAAAAAGCGGACGTGAACGTCATTGTCTGGTTCAACAGTTTCGCGGGTATACACACCGATGCCTCGCCAGTTTTGGGCTTTGCCTAGGGTTGTAAGAGCCGCCATATCAGGGCTAAGTGCCTGGATCTGATGAAGATGAGACACAGGCACCAAAACATCTTGATTCAGTGAATCAACTACAGGCGCTTGCAACGGTTCATAGGGCAATCCCAGAACGGCAGCGATCTGCTGAGTAAGGGCTGGGGTGATTGGCTCAAACTGGCATTCTGGTAACGTTAGCCAGATCCAGGGGCGATCTTTTTTGTATTCCACCGCAACTTTTAAAACACCGCTGCGGGTTTCGATGTACAAAATTCCACAAACACCAGGATGTAGGTTAAAGCGACCTTCTTGGGCGAGAGCATGCAGGGTTGCAATGGTCGCATGACCGCACAGATTTACCTCTTGTGTTGGGGTAAACCAGCGCAAACGAAAATCGGCTTCAGGCGCAGCAGGCTGAAGCACAAACGCCGTTTCAGAACAGTTCACCTCACGGGCGATCTGCTGCATTTGAGAGTCTGATAGCCCATCGGCTTGGGGCACTACAACCGCAGGGTTGCCGCAAAAAGGGCGATCGCAAAAGGCATCGATCCAGTAAACCGTAAGGGCGTTATCCACAAAAACCATGAGGATCTGGGCTACACAAAGACGACTGCTTTTAGAATTACCCTTCAGCCTTGCCGTTATCTTTCTTTTTTAATTCTTTGGCGGCTCGCGCAATTCCGTTTTGAGTATGCAGCGAATCGGGAGCCAATGTCAAAAAGCTCATCCGCCCTGGGGCTGGGGTTTGGTTGGGCTGAAGCCCCTGAAGCATTTCTGTGAGCTGAAGGGTTTCTAGAGATAGGGTTTTGCTTTCTCTAACCTTATGCCACACAGACCGCGACAGCATAAGGGTATGCTCCATTCGTTCTGCACCCACCTGCTGCAAATAGTCTTCTCGCTCTGGCTGGTAGTCAGCGGAAACCACCGACAGCGGCGCTGAAGGACAGGCTTCTTGAGACAGATAGGCCATGTGTGCCAATAGTTCTGGATAGAGCCAGGTGTACGCAGGGTGAACCGTCATTTGCGCATCGTGGGGTTCGGCACCAGTGCGGTTAAGAGAGATTGAAAAATACCCGATCGCCGCTTTGCGCTGAGGTTCAAATACATAGCCGTTGAGCCATTCCTGCGGCTGGAGCTTGATATTTGCCATCAGGCTCTGGAGAACACTTCGCTGGAAATCTTCAACATGACGGTCAAACACCTGCCTTACAAACGGCGGCATTGCGGCAGTATCTAGCTGATACAGCAGTGCAGCGTCGGCAGTATTGACGGGGAGTAGATTGGGCAGACTGGGCGATCGCAGTGCCAACGGTTCTAGAGATGCGGGAGACAACTGCCAGCGCGTCATCTGAGATAGGGGCTGAAACCCACTTTGGCGATATAGCCCCAAAGAATCAACGTGGTTAACCTCAACCTCTACCAGCCAAGTTCGGGCTTCCCAGATATTTTCCATGCAGTGGCGCAGAAGCTGGGTGCCTGCATCAAAGGCAGAGATACCGCTATCTAGACAGATCCGCTCAACACGCCAGGTACTGCGCGCTCGGTTAAACGGAGCAACCTGAATCAACCCCACCAAAGAACCATTCTGTTCTAAAACAAAAGTTTTGACAGAATGCCACTGCCCAGGCACTGCATCTAACAAACGCCAAAGTGGGTTAGAAGTCCAGTCTTGGGAGCTACTTTTTTGCAGCGGTTCTAATAGCCAAGCACGCTCTGCATGAGCGCTACTGTCTTGACCCAGCAGGCTTTTGACCGCATCCCAGTCTCGATACTGGAGCGATCGCACTGTAGATTCACTTTTGGCAGAGACAGAAGGCATAGGACGACCGGGCAGACTGAGGACAGTGAAAAGGGAAGGCGATCACCTCGCATAAAGAATACGAGAGCATAACCCCCAATCTACTCACTTAACGTTTAAGCAAATAGATTGTCCCTATTCTAGCGACCCTTCGTCCGCAACGTCAGAATCTTGAGGCACATCTATAACTCTGCAAAATTCATTGAGCGTTGTGAGTAAAGCCCCATTCACTATGCCCTAGGACGCACCAGAACCACAGGCGTCTGCTCATCAGAATTCCCCGCCGGGTTATTAATGAGCGCTTCTTGCAGCGTTGCCATTGAAACATCAGCGGTTGCCGCGAGTACCTTCACCGCCTTTAGATCGTTAACGTCTACAATCGCCGCTGAAATCCCCGTTTTGGCCTTAATTTCATCAACGACAGCCTGGGGATCTTCAGGACCAAGCACCACAAACTGATCGTAGGGTGGCAGCGTGCCCGTTACGTCATCCACCAGCCGCGCCTGTTCTCCGGCTAGACGATAAAACCCACCTGGGCTTCCCAGCACCTTCATCACTGAGCCGCCAAGAAACGCAAACAGCACCCGCCAAGGTCCCACCACATCTACAAGCGACTGAAGACCACAGGCCGTTGCCAAGCTTGAAGTGGGCAAAAAGAAATAGCACAAGCGCGATGCAACCCAGCCTGGATGAATGTCGCTGGGGTGGCGATATCGCCCTTGAATAATGGCAACAGGAGTTTCTCCAATGGTGACAATATCGCCTGGTTTTACATGGGGCTTCACATAGCGATTCACAATATCTACGCAATTGTCGAGGCGGGTCAGTAGGTGCGTGGGAATGGGCAGCACCTCTGAAGCCTCTGAAGTGCGCCAGCGCAAAGCCTGCTGGACATCTGGATACGCCAAGGGCAGCACCTCATGGTGAACACGGGGGATGCGCCCCTTTGGGCCGTAGGTGGTGTAGTAAACCCGCAGCCACGCCACTCTTAGGGTAGAAAGATCGGTGCCTTTAATATCTATGTCTATCGAGACTATCGTTTGCTGACGTTTTTTGACAATGTAGGCAAACCAGTAGTCATCAGATCTCGTTTCAGCATCGGGGTGATGGGCGGTGAGCCGCACCGTTTGCGTTACGCCATCTAGGCTTTCTTTAGACAGTATCTGAAGCTCTGCCCGTAGCTCTGGCACCATCACCTCAAGATCTGCCAGCGGATTGGCGAGAATGAGTTCGCCTTTAAGAGAGTAATGGTGAGACTGGTCAAGTTCTAGCTTCCATTTTCCCGTGGATACCTGAAGGGTATTGCCTCGGCCTTTGCGGTAGCGACTTTCTAACCCAGCCCAACCCAGTACAGCCGCCAAACCCAAACCAATGCCAATACCCTCAACAATCATGAGATGCTCTCGCTTCAAAAGTTGCCATCATCATGCCACATTTCCCTTTCGCTCAAACCTCAGTTTTTGGAGAGGGGTGCCTATTTAGGGAGCGTTAAGACTACAATCTATAAACATTTGTAAACTATATAAAGTCATCCCTGCACTTTTTATTTTTCTTGTCTTGTAAGGACACATATGAAGCGACTCGTCCTGTTCCAGTGGTTTTTACTCATTGCTCATATTGTCGCGATGGTCTTTGGCCTAGCGGGTTTAGTGCTTGTTCTCCCCCATCCAGAATTTATCGCGACCTTGCCCAGCTTTGGTCAAACGCTGTTTCAGCTCAGCATGACGGGTGGTGGTGTGGTGTATATCGTGCTGGGTGCCCTAACGGTTTTTCTGCACGGCTACTTAAGTTTAGGGCTGCGCTCAATCACGCTCTTTTTTGTGCCTGCGGTGCTGCTGTCTTTGGCGAGTGAGCTTCTAGGAACCAGCACGGGATTCCCGTTTGGACACTATGCTTACCTGAGTGGATTGGGCTATAAGATTGCGGGTTTGGTGCCCTTTACCATCCCCTTGTCGTGGTTTTACCTTGGGTTTTCGGCTTATCTATTGGCCTACAGCGGTCTTCGAGTCGCGCTGCGTCGATGGGAAATGAAGGATTTTACCCTGCGTCTATTGGCGGTTGTGATGGGTTCGGTATTGCTGACCGCTTGGGATTTAGTATTAGACCCAGCCATGAGTCAGGCTCCCTTTCCCTTCTGGTCGTTTCAGGAAGTGGGCGAGTTTTTTGGGATGCCCTACCGAAACTTAGTGGGTTGGGTTGGCACAGGAATGGTTTTTATGGGCGTTGCTGCGCTTTTAGGGCGCAAAGAGCCTTTGGGTTTGAGCCGCAGTCAGCTTACGGTACCGCTGTTGGTGTACTTGGCTAATTTTGCCTTTGGCGCAACCATTACATTGACTCAGCTTGACGCTCGCTTTATGATTCCGGCGGCGTTAGGCGTGTTGGTTGGGGTATTGCCTGCCATGATTTTTTGGTGGATTTCTCCCACTCAAGCAGCGTTGTCTGTAGAACCCTTACAAGATTTGCCTGAAACGGCTAATCCAGAGCCAGTCCTAAGCGCTAGCCCCAAGCGATGATGGCTTTTTTGAATGTTGCTTGTCACATCGGTGCGGGTACCAGCATCGCCAATTGTGCTTGGGATGTTTCCGCCCAAACCGTAGGGTTTAGCATTGCCGCGATGATTGCCCTGGCGGCGCAAATCCCTGCGGTTGCTCTGCTGCTCTCGCGTCTTGTGCGTGGGCCATTTCGACGGGCACCCTTATTGTCGCAATCGCCTGCACCAGACCTACTGGGTGCGGTAAGCGTGATTGTGCCAACCCTCAACGAGGCTGCACGAATTCAGCCTTGCTTAGATGGATTAAGCCACCAAAGCTATGAGCTACGGGAAGTTTTGGTAGTAGACAGCCGCTCTGAGGACGGTACGCCAGAACTCGTCAAAGATGCTGCGATTCAAGACCCTCGGTTTCGGGTAATGACCGATGACCCACTGCCAACAGGTTGGGTAGGGCGACCTTGGGCGCTGCACTCTGGTTTTAGCAATATGGCACCAGAAAGCACCTGGTTTTTGGGGTTAGATGCCGATACTCAGCCGCAGCCTGGACTGGTGGCGAGCTTGGTACGGGCGGCGATCGCCGATAACCTAGATGCCGTCTCTCTCTCGCCCCAGTTTATTCTGAAGTACCCTGGCGAAATTTGGCTTCAGCCTGCGCTGTTGATGACGCTGGTGTACCGATTTGGCCCCGCAGGTGAGGCGAACGCCACAGCAGAGCGAGTGATGGCAAACGGACAGTGTTTTTTGTGCCGTCAATCGCTACTCAAGGATTTGGGTGGGTATACAAGCGCCCGTAATTCTTTTTGTGATGATGTAACCTTAGTCCGTCACTTAGCCGCAAACGGTGCGCGGGTTGGCTTTTTAGACGGAGCCAAGGTCTTAAAAGTCCGCATGTATGAAGGCGCTGCTGAAACGTGGCGGGAGTGGGGGCGATCATTGGATCTCAAAGATGCCAGTTCCCGCGCTCAAACCTACGGCGATCTCTGGTTTTTGACGGCGGTACAGGGGTTTCCGCTATTGCTGGTGCTGCTGTTTGCCAGTAGCGGCGTGAGTACCCCGATGGTTTGGGGGGCGCTGGGTCTCAATGTGGTGCTAGTGGTGATTCGGGTGGCATTGGTGGGGGCGATCGCCCCGTCCTACGATCTCTCCGGTGCCAGAGGCCGCTGGCTATTCTGGCTTTCTCCCCTTGCCGATCCGCTGGCAGTGCTGCGCATTGCGCTATCGTCTTTTCAGCGACCTACGCAGTGGCGGGGTCGGGTATATCAGTCAGATATGACTCCATGAATGGCGCTCTAGCAATTTTAAGGAGCGGTATCAGACACAAGGCGAATATGGGCTTCTAGTTCTGCTTCCGCCAGCAGCACTTCAGAAGAAACGCTGAAGTCTGGTGTTTCTGACTGATCCACATCAGAAATGTGGTTCGGAACCCAGTGCAGCATCGGTAAGGGCAGCAGTGTCGCAAGATTTGTGATTAGCACTAGCTGCCAAAGGTTATCAAAATTAGAATCGGTCACGCCCAGCCAGTGCGTCAACAGGGCACCCGACTCATGGGATAAAATTCCGGCAAGGTTGCAGATGGACATCAGAATGGCAAACATGGTTGCCTCAACCCCTGGGGGACAAAGCTGCGCCGCCAAAATCAAGACGGGCATAAACGCAATTTGACCCATCACGGTCAAAATGAGGCTGTCGCCTAAACTAAACCACTGATCGCCAATGCCTAGGGCGCGGTTGGCGTGGGTCACTAAAACAAGACTGGTTAGACCCAGCACAACAGAAATGAGGGTACTCCACAGAAAAATTTTGCGCAGCGGCACCGCTTTGAGAAATCGCTGAAATGCCCAAACGCCAATGAGAGAGGCAACACTCGTCACTAGACGCACGCGCCCTAAAAATTCTGGGCCAAACCCTAGGTCATTGGTCGTAAAGAAGAAAAAGGCAGAATCTAAGCTGGGTGTCGCCTGCCATAAAAAGACAAACAGAACGGGCAACCAGATGGCTTTTTGGCTAATCGCCACTCTAATTTTTTGGAGCTGTGCCTTTGCCGCCCCAAAGTCTTGAGGCATCTGCACCCGTGCATCTTCGATGAGGGTTGCCGTAATCAACACCAGCAATGGAAAGCTTGCCGTAATTAAAAAGATACTGCGGATACTCAGATGCTCTAGCAAAAAACCGCTGAGGTACGCCGTTACTAAACCGCCCAGCGCCGTCGTGGCCCAGCATAGCGCCTGAAGCGAGCCTGTATCGGCCTGGGACTCGTCTCGAATGCGCTCTACCACGATGGAATCGACAATCACGTCACTGACGGCGATCGCCAAAGAACACAGCGTAATGGTGATTGTCGCGGAAACGGCAGAATGCACCACAGTGCCCATTGCGGCCCAGGCACCACAGCCCAAAATGCTGGAGATGATCAGGTAAGAGCGCCGACGATAGCCAAAAATCGGTAGACTGTCGGACAAAAAGCCAAAGACGGGCTTAATCACCCACGGCAGAGACACCACACCCATCATGGCGGCAACCTCAGCGGGTGAAAGGCCCAGTTCATCTTTTAAGAAAAAGCTGGTGGCGAGACGCGCTAAGCCTAAAATGCCCTGGACAAAGTAAACCACCAAAATGGCAAACAGCTCCCAGCTTGGTTCTTGACCAAAGAGAAGCGTTTGCTTGAGGGCGACTTTGAGCCGAGGTAAGTCTGGTGCAAATGCAGCCATTATTGAGGATCGTTAACAAATATCAACTTTCTTATCATACCCCTGTCGCTAGAGGAGGTGGTGATTAAGGCAACCATTGAGGTTCAGTTCCTACCGCAATCACCTTGGGCGTTGGCTTAGCGTCTGCAAGGGTTAACGCCCAAATATTGGCCTGCACTGGCTGAGCTGAAGCGCCAGATGCCGTACCTTGGTCAAACAAAAGCTGAGACCCGTCGGGGGCGAGGCTTAGGGTGACGTTGCGCTGAATAGGTAGGGTGAGAAGTTCGCTGGGCTGGCCTGTTTTTAAATCAATTTTGGCGATGAAGGGCTGCTCTTGATAATCTTTGCCTGTGACCAGTCGCGTGAGCAGGCAGTACAGCACATCTCGCTGGGCGGTAAAGCTAGTGCTAAGGATAGAACCACTGGTACGCAGCAGTTCCCTTGGGTTCCCTTGGCTGCTGACGAGAAAGAGAGAGCGGGTGTAGTCTGTATTGAATTTCACCATGGTGGCGGCAGACCCATCTTTAGCAAAGTTTAGCACCATGCCAAACTGCGGCAAAAAGTCGAGGGGCTTATCGGTGGTCGCCTGCGACTGCTTTTCGAGGGGCACTAAGGCTAAGCCTTTGCCTTGTGCGGCCACTAAGGTTTCGCTGTCGGGCGCAATTAAAAAATCACCTGCATTGGCAAGCTGGATCTGCTCTGGTTTATCGGTGCCGCGAATTTGCCAAAGCCCTGTCTCGCTGGCATTCTGACGGGCGGAGCGCTGTACGACAATGCGATCGCCATTGGCAGACAAATCAAACTTCAAAATCTGATAGTCTTGGTTGTCTAAAATCAGCTCTGTTTGCCCTATCGCAGTTTCTGCCAGTCCGGTGGTGGTTTTATAGAGCTTTGCATTGAGTTCGCTGGGGTTTGCGGCACTGCGCTCTGAAGCGGTAAACAGGAGGCGATCGCCCTTAGGATACGCCTTGAAATGCTGAACCAACAGATTGGCAGGCGTTAGAATCTTTTTTTGATTTTGGGTGAGATTGTAGAGAATGATCCGTCCGGCCTCATCTCCGTTGATGCCCAGGTAGGCAAAGGCCAAATCTCGGCTTTTGAACTGGGTACTAAATGGCATCGCCTTGCCGCCAGATGCAGCTGTTGCGCCATCGAGCTTGATCTGAAACGACTTTCCATAAGCAATCGGCTGGGTCAGCGTATAGGCTAAGCGTCGCCCAGACCAGCTTGTTTTACCAGGCAGATCGGGCGAAATCTGAATCTGTTTGGCCACGCTCTGCCAATTCATGGCGCGATTAAAGGTCAGCGTAAAAGCGGTATCTTCTGCGCCCACAGACTCGGTCGCCCAGCTAAAGTTGCGGACTTGAGGCTGGGTGCGATCGCCCCACACCAGCAGCAGCCCTAAAACTAGCCACAACACAGCAATCAGACTAACCACAAGACGATCTAAAGGATGCGCTAGGAATTTTAGACGTTTAGTAAATCCGGGCATACTCAGATTCAGGCTTCCTTTATCGGCTCTCACTTTAGCAAACAACGAGAGCCTATTTTCTCTGTGATATTTGCATTTAGCTGCTACGTCATCAGTTCTCAAGGATATGTAGATTGTCACTACGGCGTACTAGGGTTGCTTAAACCAGTTTTCGATCCTGAATTCTTGAACTTCGCACATTCTCATAAAGTCTTGATCGGCAGAGACCAAGGTTAGGTCATGTTGGAGGGTGATCGCCGCAATCCAGAGGTCGTTAATGGAGATGCCCACGTCTGAGAGTTTAAATTTCCTGCGTTTGTTTTTATCTTGCGGGGCAAAGTGTTTAATCAGCTCCGAGCGAAAGTAACCACAAATTGCGGCGGTTTCTTGGGTTGCCTCATAAATTCGGATGTCTTTAAGGAACGCTTCGACCCTGATCAGGTTGGAGATTTTTTGCTGGGAGTTATGGGCCATGTAGAGCAGTTCAGACTGCACAATAATGCAGGTGGAGATGATGCTGCGATCCAGTTGTCTAAAATGCTCGGTAACGGCTAAGTTGCCCTCCAAAATATAGCTACAGTGATTGGTGTCTAACAAATACATTAAGGCTGTTACTCCCTCAAGGCTCTAACGTCTTCCAGGCACTCATGGATATCATCGCCAGCCCAAGTTCCTGCATGTTTCAGCAGAGAGGTGGCGGTTGAAGGTCTTATCTCAGAAGATTCTTGAACATTTTGACGCTGTTTAGTTTTGAGGAAGGTTACAAAGTCTAGGGTTTGGGTCAGGAGGTCAGTCGGCAGTTCGTCTAGTTCTTGAAGGAGTTGATTTTTTAGTTGAGTAGGGTCTGGGGTTTGTAATGTCATGGGGCATATCCTTATTCGTCTTTCAGTTCAGTTGCTAGTTTATCCAGGCGGTCGTTAGCATCTTTAGCGAAACGAATGCAAAGGATACTGGCACCCAATCCTGTAGAAGCGGGAAAGCCTCCTTCGGGATGTCCTTTGAGGAGTTGTATTGCACCGACTACGCTCACAAAGGTACTGGCGGCAGTGATACATAAAGCTAGGTTAAAGCTAACACCTGCTTGGCGACGGCGTTCGCGGTAGATTTGAATGAGTTCTTGGTCGAGGCTATGTTTGGGGTCGAAGGGAGCTAGGGGCATTGTTTTAGTTCCTTGGACGGGTTGGATGAAGGTCAGTTGATGTTGCGTTTTTTGCTCGGTGGCAGGCTGAGATTTTGAAGTCTGATTTGGATGTGAATGGCCCAGAGGAGTAAAAAGACTTCGGTGGTTAGTTCAAGTAGAAGTTTCCACTGAGGTAAATTTTGTTTTTGACGGCGGCGTTTGAGCGCAATGAGTTCGGCGATCGTTTCTTCTGGAAAGTTGAGGAGTCGTAAACATCTAGAAAACCAAATCGAACGAGGCATAGTACCAGTGAGCACGAACAATAAAATCTGTATCGTTGCTCCAGCGACAAAAAACCAGACTCCACCATTGGAAGAAAATTTAAAGTGTGTCTTATTCCCTCGAGGAAAAGTACGAGCGAGCACGAGTAATAAAACCTGTATCATTGCTCCAGCGATAAAAACAGCAAGAACGTTTAATAAAATCTGTATCATTGCTCCAGCATCGCTAAAAATAGCGATTACATCAGAAGACCATTTAAAACGTTTCTTCTTCTCTGGTTTCATGCTCCTAACGCGCCTCCCAAACCACCATTTGCCCGTAGAATCAGAGCCATACGATACTCCTGAACAGATCGCAGTGTCTTAGCGCCCAAACCCGTCACTTTATAGTATTTGCGACGGGCACCCCCAGACTCGTCCATCTCATCGCCCCATTTCCAATCCACCAGCCCTTTTAACTCCAAACGATTTAGCGCAGGATATAGACTGCTGAACCGTAATGGGATGGGTCGGTCAGGATTGAGTTCATCTAAAATCTCAAGTCCATAGAGTTCCCTTCCCAGCAAAACCGTCAGGATATCTTCGTCAATAGCCGAGAGCCTGACGGAATCTTGTTCATCGTCAACTGTTTTCTTAGAACGAGGCATAGCGCCAAAACCAACTTCTCTATTCCTAGAGTATTAGATAAAGTTGTAATTGTCTACGTTGCTCAAATAATAGATTTTGTGGAGACCATCATCGTTTGCTCCATCCAGAGTTTGTCAAAGCGACCTGAGCCAGTTCTGTAATAAGGCAACTGAAGGGATTTGCTAGAAACGTTAGGCGTTGAGTAAATCCGGTCATGCGTTAGACTAAGGCTGCCTTGGTGGGTTCCCACTTTAGAAAACAGCGATCGCCCACTTGTTCTGTAACAGTGGAACCCAGTCGAGCATAAAAACTTAGACCGCGAATATTTCGAGCATCCGCAGTCCAAGCAAGATGAGTACAATCATGGCTCAGTGCGACTTGAGCAAGATAGCGCATTAGCAATATCCCTGCGCCCTTACTGCGTCGATCCGCATCCACGTACAGATCATCGAGCCAAATGCTGGGCTGACCTACAAAAGAAGAAAACCTGAATCCGTAGAGCGCAAAGCCAATGGGGCGATCGCACTGCTCCGCAAAGATGACGCAGGCAAACGGATGCTCCCCAAACAGCATTCTCCGCAGTTTATCCTCCGTTACCGCAAGGGTGCCATCATAAGCGCCAATATCACGATCAAAGCGAGCTTTTTTCTGAATAAAGGCAAAAATTAGCGGTACGTCATCCACGATGGCAGGCCGTACCCGCATCAACGTTCCTACATCCCCATAATGGAGTAGCCAGAATCGACGTAAAGCACTTGACCCGTGATGCCGCTGGCAAGGTCGCTGCACAAAAACGCCGCCGCATTCCCCACTTCGGTCTGCGTGACGGTACGCCGCAAGGGCGCAATTTCTTCGACGTGGTGAATCATGTCTAAGATGCCGCCCACTGCCGAAGATGCCAGGGTGCGTATAGGCCCCGCAGAAATGGCGTTCACCCGTACATTCTGGGAGCCAAGCTCAGCCGCAAGGTAGCGGACGTTCATTTCTAGAGCAGCTTTGGCAACGCCCATGACGTTGTAGTTGGGGATAACCCGTGCGCCGCCCAGATAAGTGAGAGTGACAATGCTACCGCCTTCGGTCATCAGAGGCTTTGCAGCTCCGCTAAAGCTAATGAGGGAGTGGGCGCTGATATCGAGCGCTAGGTTAAAGTTTTCGACCTTGGTATTACTAAAGTCGCCACTCAGGTCTTCTTTGCTGGCAAAGGCTAGGCAATGAATCAAAATATCGAGCTTGCCCCACTGCTCTTTAATGGCTGCAAAGGTCGCTTCAACCTGAGACGCATCTTGGACATTGCACGGCAAAAATAAGCTGGGGGTTAGCGGCTCTACCAAAGACTTTACCTTGTCTTCCATCCGTCCCCGTTCATCGGGCAGGTAGGTAACGCCTAGATTTGCGCCAGCGGCGTGGAGCTGTTGGGCAATGCCCCAAGCAATGGAGCGATTATTGGCAATTCCCGTGACAAGGGCATTTTTTCCGTGTAAGTCGAGCATGGGCTTGGTTAAGAGTCTTGATTTACGGTTCAGTGATTGCTTTCCTATTCTTGCAGCTAATGGATCGATTGTTGGCACGTCAGATTACGCGCTATGCGTCTGAGAAGCGTTTTGCGAAACGGTCGGAGATCGCCATAGATGCAAGCTCAGCCTTAGCTTTAGACTGCCGAATTGCTGACCAACCAAGACTCTAAATCACTGAGTGAGGTGAAATCCAATAGGGCTTCTCCCAATAACTCTAGCTGAGTCAAGGATAAAGCTTGAATTTGTGATCGCACTTCTGAAGGAACGTCATCAATACGACGGGTAAGCTGGCGCAGGACTAGCCGTGTTTCGCCAATCTGTTCTCCGCGCCGTTCTCCGCGCTGTTCCCCGCGCTGTTCCGTCTGCTGTTCCCACTCCAGATAAGCTTGCGATAAGACCATCATCAGCTCCTGTTCTTCTTCCGTTTTACCTGTAATTTTAAGACTGATTTTCCAGTTTGATAACAGCCTCAGTATAGCCGAACGCCTTGAATCCTCGGCATCAAACCCAATCACCTCGTCGACTGCCTGCTTCTGGGTCTGACCTTTGCCCAGCAGTCGCAAAAAGAGCGTCTCTTCTGTTCGCGGGAGCTGATTAATGGAAATGATGGCTGTTCTATGGAAGGGATGAAGAAAAGATACCCCTGAAGGCCAGTTATTGCTTGCAGTAAAGCCAAACCCATTTATCAGGTTCTCTGAAGCAGACGAGGCTAACACCCAAAGATGTGGCAGGTCATTTTCCTGAATGGATTCTTTTTCCCGTCTGGCCTTACGCTGATAGTCTCCATGTGTCTGAAACAGTTTCAGCAGACAACTGCGGATTTCTGAGGGTGTCGGCTGATTGCGAAACGGCTCTAACAGGCAAGGTGTTTGTGCAATTCGTCCTAATAGCCCTAGCTCTGTCCTAGCCATTGCAGTCTGCGATGGCTCAAAATAAACATCCACAAATTGAGACTCGCCCGGGACTTCACGACTCACTTCAACCGCTCCATAGGGTGAGAGTATCTCTTCAAGAAGCTGTTTGGAAAATGAGTCGAAGGGATTTTTAGCCATTTCAGAATTGTTGCACAACGAATGCACTCATCTCAGAGTGGCTAAGAGCATCGAGGTTAAGATGTAGGCTTTGCAGGAGCTGGTTTGGGCGATCGCGACGGAGCAAGCTGAAACCCAGTTTTGGCGGCAAGAGGGCGAGAAGGAAATCGCATTTCTTTAATAGCTCGCACAACGCTTATGCCTTGAATTTGCTGACGTGGCAGAACAACCGAAAGAGACAGAATCGGTGCAATTGGCTTAAAAATTTAACTCTCAGCTACCTCAGGAAGCGCTGCAATCTTGCAGACAAGGACGGTTTCGGCAAAACGGATGGCTCTCTCTTCATTCCAGCACGAAGAAGCTTGCCACCATGACCAAAGTGGGCGACTCCCTTTGCTTCGATTGCAGCGTTGGCAAACTGCGGCTAGGTTAGACCTTACGTTGAGTCCGCCCTGGTTTTGAGGAATAACGTGATCCAATGTTAAAAATTGAGGGGTACATCCGCAATAGGCACAGGTTCCGCCAAATCGCTGCTTAATTTCTGCTTTGAGTTTATGTTTTTGCGATCGTGAAGCGTGTATTCTATCCAGTCGCCGATCCAGTTCTTGAAGGTGTAATTGACGATGCATTTCAGGTTTTAATCCGTTTTATATCACTGCCAAAGCCAACTGCACTCGCTTCATCTTCCGCTCACTCTCTGGCAACGGCAACGGCTCAGCCCAGGCCGATTCACAGTGCTTCTAATACCTGCAACACGTGCAGTACGCTCCTGTGCTGGGTTCTCACTCGCTATCTTTAGGGCAGAACCCAGCCCAAAAAAGCTAAGATATAAGCCCTCTATTCGTACAGACAGGTTTAATATCTTTGTGAAATGTATTTTTTAATACAAACGGTACATCTTGAGTTCGATTAAGTGAGTTAGAGTGCTTACTATTCAAGTGCTGACTAGGATAGCTTTTTCTCAATTCTTTGAGAAAATGATTAAATCTTAAGTCAGTTCATCATGAAAAGACGAAGCTTTTTATTTACCGTGATCAGGTCAAATCTATGGTTGTGACGCAGGATAACCCCTTAGAAGCAGTGTTTCGTCAGATGAACGCTGGGGTTTTTCCGCCGATGGTTGAGACCTTTGAGCGCGGCAAAACCATCTTTTTTCCTGGAGATCCGGCAGAGCGGGTTTACTTTTTGATTAAAGGTGCCGTCAAGCTCTCCCGCGTTTACGAAGCGGGGGAAGAAATTACGGTGGCGCTGCTGCGCGAGAACAGCGTATTTGGGGTGCTGTCACTGCTTACGAAAAATCGCTCAGATCGGTTTTACCATGCGGTGGCCTTTACGCCTGTGGAACTACTTTCTGTGCCGATTGAGCAGGTCGAAAAGGCGATGAAGGAAGATTTGGATTTGCCGATGGTGCTGCTGCGGGGGCTATCCTCTCGCATTTTGCAAACAGAGATGATGATTGAGACGTTGGCACACCGAGATATGGGTTCTCGCTTGGTCAGCTTTATTTTAATTTTATGCCGCGATTTTGGGGCGCAAAGTGGCAATGGCATTACGATTGATTTGAAGCTGTCGCATCAGGCGATCGCAGAAGCGATCGGATCCACCCGCGTGACCGTGACTCGTTTGCTGGGTGAACTGCGCGATCAGGGCATGATTTCAATTAACAAGAAAAAGATTACGGTGCATAACCCTATTTTGTTGGGTCAGAAGTTTGCCTGATTTCTTAGCATCATCGCAAAACCTAGGCCGTCTAATTTTGGTAACAGGGCCTTCTCGCTCTGGCAAAAGCGCCTGGGCAGAAGCGTTAGCGGCTCAATCTCAGCAGCCTGTTTTGTATATTGCCACGTCTATTAATAACCCAGACGACCTTGAGTGGCAGAAGCGGATTCAACTGCACTGCGATCGCCGTCCCCCCCACTGGCAACTCCAAGAAGTCCCCAACGCACTAGCAGAGGCAATTACTCAAGCCCCACCTCACCACTGCATTCTGATTGACTCCCTCGGTACTTGGCTCGCAAACCAGCTAGAGCAAACCGCTGACGAGTGGCAGCAGACCGAAGCGACGCTATTAGAAACCCTTCAAAACAGCACCCAGCGAATTATTTTAGTCTCAGAAGAAGTGGGTTGGGGCGTAGTGCCTGCTTACCCAGCGGGGCGACTGTTTCGCGATCGCCTTGGCACTTTGGCCCGTCACATCGGCGTTTTGGCAGACCAAGTTTACCTAGTCACCGCAGGCTACGCCCTCGATATTAAAGCCCTGGGACAACCCGTCCCTTAGCACAAGCTTTTACTAATCCCAGTCTTGACCAAAATCCTGATCGCGGACGGCAGAATCGGCAAAGGCCGCTTCATCAAAGTCATCGTATACTGACCCAAATCGCCAGATCAGCGGCAGAACCACGGCTAACAGTAAACCCACCGCAAAACTTGCGCTGAGTACCAACCCAACAGGTAACTCAATCGACTGCCAACCCAAAAACTGAATCGAAATGGATGCAGCATTTTGTACAGAAACCAATGCTGCACCAATAACCGCCAACGCAATCATCAAAAAGGCGACTAATTTCATTGCCCTATCGTTTTCCTTAATTCTCAAAAAGAGCTGTCCCAAGACTGTCCTAGCCCGTGAAATAATTATGGCTCATCCATTTCAGGATGTCGGCAGTAATACATAGAGCGATACATAAAGATGCAAGCAGTAACACTCTGATGGGAGTGGGGCAGTTGTCGGTGGGTGATCTAAGATTGGCAAATGCACCTTATAATTCAGCAGAACTCCGGTAAAGCCGTCTCTACTGAAGGGTTTAGCCCTACCGACTTCATTCCTCCTTGGCGCATCAGGCATTTTTTCTATGGCAAAACAGCTTAATCTTTTGGCTTCCGGTAAGGTCGTTGAAACCGCCCTCCACACCGAGATGGAGCAATCGTACCTAGAGTACGCCATGAGCGTGATTGTGGGTCGGGCATTGCCAGATGTGCGGGATGGCCTTAAGCCCGTCCACCGCCGCATTCTTTACGCCATGCACGAACTGGGATTAACCCCTGATCGTCCCTACCGGAAATGCGCCCGTGTGGTAGGGGATGTGTTAGGGAAATATCATCCCCACGGCGACCAATCGGTCTATGACGCGCTGGTGCGGCTGGTGCAGTCTTTCTCGACGCGCTATCCGCTGCTCGACGGGCACGGCAACTTTGGATCGGTCGATAACGACCCCCCTGCCGCGATGCGCTACACCGAAACGCGCCTTGCAGGGGTCGCCAACCAGACGCTTTTAGAAGAAATTGGTGAGTCAACCGTTGACTTTATTGGCAATTTTGACAACTCTCAGCAAGAACCCACGGTA
>JAGVDA010000298.1 GCA_020058975.1 Thermosynechococcus sp. WC_1
CTTGGCTTGATTGTCGCGGCACATCTCGCGCTCTAGGCCACCTTCAAGCCAACTGAAGTAAATCTTTAGCTCAAGTGCTTCGGCAAACTTGCGGCAATAATCCTCGGTGACAGGCCAGTCAAATAGGTCTGAACCTTCGCGACCGTCTACAAGGTGGTGGTGTAACTCAATCTTGGCGGGGTTAATGTTCATGTCCAGCAGTTGCAGAACACAGCAGATTGAGTCTTTACCGCCACTGAACGCCACGATAATTGTCTCGTAGCTGCCGAAGTCTGGCATGACTTTGGGCTGCGAGAATAGATCGAGTTGTGTCGTTTGCATTCCTCCTCTCCATGAAAAGAAGCCCTCAACAAACGGTTAAGGGCTAAAGACTTCTGGGTTGGGCTTCAGTCCAATAGACTGAGCTGTTTAATTTGCTCTCGGATGTGATGCTCTAAAAATAGGGTTGAGTTCTCAACCGTTTCCTCCAGCACTGCAACGAGACTTCGATTGTTGATATCTAGCAGGGATTTGATGAGTCCTTCATAGGCTTCTTCAGTCCACTCGACGGGATAGGCTACGCCCTGCCATTCTGCAAATTTCTGAATCGCTTCAGGATTAGGCTGTTGGTATTTGTCTAGATCTCGCCCAAAGGAAGCTTTTCGATGTAGCTCAACAGAATTCAAGGCGTGACTCAGACAAAAGTGATGAAACAGTGCAAAGCAACAGGCATCGCCTGAACCGTCGCAGCCCTGGCCTAGCTGAAAAGGACGTTTTGAGAAAACACCATGATGCTCAAGGTCATGATAAATCAGCTCCAGTCGCGCTTTTGGATAGCGATTGACAAGGTGCTTAACCCCTCCATCCACCTTGCGGAAAGCTTCAGCCAGATATTCTTGACGGCGCTCGTCGTATCCAATCCAGATTGAATTCTGCTCGTTGTTGACTTCTAGATATGTCTTCATTTGGGATCTCTCTCTAAGTCATCAAAAAGCCCTCAGCCTTTCTGGCTAAGGGCTTTGGTTTAATTGGCGCAGCTCTCGCCTCTCCTTCGCTAACATCCGAGTCGCCGCCGAAGCTTGGGCGCTAGGCCATGGACTTTGACCGGAATCCCTTTGACCTTCATTCGACCCGATGGTGTGAGCGGGTACATTGAGACGTGCTTTCTAGAAACCGTGCTGAATACGTTGAGTCTGTTTCCATTGCTGGTGCGGATGGTTCCGATGAACTTGATTGAAATCTTTTCTGGTGCGTAATACATGGTTTTTCTCCATAGAGTTTAGGGGCTAAAGTCTTGGACTTAGCCCCTAAAAAGTTTCGTTGATGGGTGGTTAAGCCTCATACAAAGTTCGTCAATCTCATCCACGCTCAGAGGCTCAAACCTACCGCCATCGGTGGCGATATCCTCGTAGGCTTCGACGCTCTGCGGTAAAGCCCTCTGCCAGTGGCGCAGCGCTGCCAAAATCGTTGCCAGCTCTTGTGCTGTTAGCTGTTGCTCAGGCATACTGTTTGCTCCAGTTCTTAAGTTTGCGAAACCATCCCTTAACCTGCGGCTGCTCGGCCTGGGTTTGCTGTGGCAAGTAAGGCCATGCTCTGGCGGGTAGAAGATAGCAAGCACCTTCGATGGTGAGCCAACCACGATGAATCATCATCACGGCCTGGTCAAGAGTGATGGTTCCGGCTGCAACCTCTGGATGCGCGGTGAACTTTGGCGGTAGCTGTACTTGAGTCATGGGCTTTACTCCTAAAAGTTGGCATAGAAAAACCCCGCGATCATTGCTTCTGAAGCTGAGAAATCGTGGGGCTGTGGTGTGTGTTGCTTTGGACTTTGCCCAGAAAACGGATTCAGGGCAACAAAGGTTGAGCCTTTTTCATGGTGGGATCAAACTCCGCTTCCCAAGGGAACTTACAACTTTTATCAGGCCAGCATAGTTGCAATGCTTCAAATCTTTCCTGCTGATAGAGTGAAAGCGCAACGCCAAAATGATTGTCCGGTTTTACACGCCTAAAGCGAGTAGGATAACCATCTGCAATATCGTGATACTCTTGATTTTCACAAAACTGGTGCTGATCGTTTTTGATACGAAACCCTATTAGATTCAAGATTGAATGAGTGTAATGAATCGGTAGACCAAACACAATTATTTCAGGGTGTTGAAAGCTATGCCATAAACCCACGGTGTAAGAGAAACTTGGCTCATTCTCGGATGCTCCTACACCCATAATTGTCCATCCAGGATCTTTAAGGTTAGAGATCAGTTTCTCTTCCATCTTCCTCAAATTATCTGAATTCACACCCTCTCTCCTTTTCCTTCCCATGTTTTTCTAAGTCTAAGCCGCCGTCTGTTCTGGAACAGCGATCGCCTAAACCTTCGCCCTTGCTCTGACTACATCTCAGTGTTTGGTCACTCAATATTCGCGTAGCCAAACAAGGCCGCAATATTGACATCAATGATTTCCCAGTTGATGCCATAGTTTGCGTCGTGGGTATCCATCAGACGATCTAGTACCTCCCGCGCCTGTTCGTCGGTCAGTGTAGGTCTTTGATCTTGCACATCCCAAATTCCCCAAACATAGGCAATCTGATCTTTCCAGTATTCTTCGAGAACCGCTGCAACAGCTTGGGCTTCCACTCCCAAACGCTCGGACAATAGCTTTGCTTGGGCTTCAATCTGGTGCTGACGCATTTGTTTTTCCTTCGCCCTTCTGGGCATGGTGGTGGGTGCCCTCGCTTGATGGCGGGGGCTGGTGGTCGGTAGCTGGGCGGGTGCGGCTATGGTGTGGCGATCGCTCAATCAATAGCAACACCGCGAACTGTCGTCGGTCGCCGTCGCACTGCGATCGCGCTGACTGCCGTGGGTATGTGGCTCCAGCTTGAAACCTGGGCAATCGGCACTCTCAAGCAATGGCATCCGCTCTCGTCTCGGAATACTTCAGCCTCAATAGACTGACCGCTGCTAAGGTGAGCGATGATTTTGGTTCCTGCGTCATTGGGGATGCAGGACGTTGGGTATCTGGAAGTCATGCGCAGACCTCCGCTGGCTGCTCCGTCAGTTTGCAGTACAGATCGTGAAAGTCGCCGCGATCATAGCGCGTTAAATACAGTGCTTGTGCGGAGGTGAGTTGCGCTACAGTCCCGCGCTGGTGCTGTGCCATGTCGATCCGGTAAAACCTAGCCGCTGGCTCCTTCCGGTTCAAAATGTACTCGTCGTGGTTGCACTGGATCATGTCAGCACTGCTTTTTGCATCGTGCTGGATGTCGCTATAGGTTTCCCCACGCTGTAACCCTTGTCTAATCAGTGTCTCTGGGCATATCGTCAAGCTTGTTCCATCCTTCCGCAATGTCCAGATTAGGCGGACTCTTGGAGCGTCAGCATCGCCTTCTTGGGTCTGCTGGAGAAATTTGCGATCGTGGGTGGTCAAGTCAGTTAGGAAAATTTCAGGCCATTTTGTTTTGCTGGTGATGGCCTTCAATTGCTGATAAATCGTTGGGGTTCTGGTCATTGGTTTAGCTCCCTGCTGTAGCGAATCGCCCCGCTTCAGCTCTTGCATTGGCGGGGCTGTAGTTTTGCGTTAGGCACCTAACCAAGCTCTGGCGATCTTGTCTTCGTAGCCGTCAATGATGCGCTGAGTGTTTTGACTCAGTTCAAGCATTTTGGTGATCGCCTTGTGGTCGGCATTACCTTCTAGGTTGTCGCGGATGGAGCCAAAAACTGAGTGAGAGATCTTCAATAGCGCGTCTGCATCTCGCAGTGCTTCAACCAATCGCTCAACGGTTTGGCGCTGATTGAGACCTTGAAAATGTTTGCTCTGAGTGCAGGTGCATTGTTGATGGTCGGTGCCGTGGTATATCGTTGCGTTCACAGGTTTTCCCTCTTGTGGCGTGGGTCAATTATTGGCATAGCAAAAGCCCCGCTTCTGCTATGCATCGGCGGGGCTGTAGGTTGGCGCGGTCTATTGAGCGAATGCAATCTCTTTCCAAGTGGACTTAGGCAGGGCTAGAACCTTGCTGCCCATCGCTTCAAGCTCTGTGGCGCGGTCGTAGCTCTCAACGTCCTGAGCGGTTCGCGTGATGGCATTGAGTAAGCCATAGGCGCTTAGGTCGCCGCCTTGGATGAGATGGGTTAAGATACCGCTGCTTTCGCCCTGGTTAAGCCCAAAGGTCTTTGAAGCAACCTCAACGGCTTTAACAGGATTACCTTCAATCTTTTGCCCAATTGATTCACGCATCCGCTCCACGATTTTCGTAAATTGAGTTATGTCAACGGCGGCGCGTACCGTATCTCGCACCTTTAGCAAGAAAGCTGCATCGTCTGCTCTAAGCGTCTCATCGGCGTAGAGTTCGTAGGCTTCATCCTCTGAAGCTGCCGCTCTGCCAACGTGATAGCGCTTCTGACTGTAATCTTGCGAGATCATCCCGTTGGTGCAAACCAACCGATAAATCAGCGGCTCAACCTTTAGCGCCCCCATGCCCGTTGCAGAGTTTGAAATCACAAACCCTGCTTGAACCACGTCGCCCTTTTGCACTTCTAGCTCAAGGCGTTGATTGATGACCTTGAAGTAAATCCGGTTGTCCGTGATTTCAGTCGAGACAATGCCATCTACAAGTCCCATTTCCGAGACGACGGGTAAGACAGTCTCTAGGATTTCGTAATTGTCGATGATGCGATATCGGTCAGACAGAAACGCTCTGGCGTTACCGTCAAGGGTGCGAACCATCCGGCGCTCTGGCTTTTGAACAAACCAATGGGTGACATTCTGCGCTAACAGATGCGGGGCTTCCGCAATCATTCGTTTGTAGTAAGGCGTAGGAATGCCAACACGTTGAGCGATTTGGTTGTGAGCGTGGGGGGTGACATCTAAGGTCACTTGAGTATCGTTGACTTCCATCGCAAGCTGACCACGCCCCGTCATTTCCAAGGTGCGTGTGTCTGTGATGAAGTCTCGCTTGCTATCCGCTTGGCGTTGGATTTCAGTCGCAAGTTCGACTAGGCTTTTTCCGGTTTTCATTGGTAGAATCTCCTTTGGGTTTGTAAGAACCTGCGGAAGGGAAACGGCTACTAATCGAAGCCCTTCCGCAAAGTTTTGAAAGCTTGTCGTCGCAACAAAGACAAGTTTTTAATATTTCTATCTCGCCGCTACGCTTCAGAGTGCTAAACCTCATGTACTGCGCGGTTCCCAGGGGGTGAGTTTTTACCTCACGCTAGGGTTTTTTCCCTTTGCCGCTACTTGTCCGGCTGGCGTTTGCTTGTCTTTTGCTTATGTATTAATAATATGTCTTTTGACACTGGAAGTCAATCATTTAATAGGCTTTTTATGGTCTTTTTACATCAAAAAACCTGATCATTGACCAGGTTTTTTGATAGTTATTCAATTTCTACTTATCATTCGATATTTTTAGCTTTTAC
>JAGVDA010000467.1 GCA_020058975.1 Thermosynechococcus sp. WC_1
GCCAATCAGGTTAAGTCAATGCCTGATGCTGAAGTGGGCAAAAATGATTCTCTAGATCACTTTGAAGATGAGTATGAGATGTTCCGTATTGCACCTTCGCAAGAGTAGGCGAGATGGGCATACTAGAGACTAAACCACGTTAGATATTGAGTTTTATGTGCCGTTGTTATGCCCCTTAGTGCTGTCACTCTCGTCATGGGGCTGAGTTGGCTCCTAAGCCTATGCTTGGGAGGGCTAGGATTCATTTTCTTGATGGAGGTTTGGGCGGCTAAACCACGTTTAGAAGAAGGTCAGGGGACAACAGGCGTTACTTCTCGACCCCGCACGGCGATTTTGGTGCCTGCCCACAACGAAGCGGCAGATATTGCGGTTACAGTTCAGTCTCTTTTGGCAGAGTTGCAGCATGGCGATCGCCTGGTTGTGATTGCGGATAACTGTGATGATCGCACGGCTGAAGCAGCCCGACAGGCGGGTGCATTAGTTTTAGAGCGCACAGACCCTGTGAATAAAGGGAAGGGCTACGCGCTAGACTATGGACTCAAATTTTTGGCAACAGAGCCGCCAGAGATGGTGGTGTTTATGGATGCAGACTGTACCGTAAAACCCGGAAGTATTGGCGTTTTGTGCCAAACGGCTTGGGATCTTCAGCGTCCGGTTCAAAGCACCTATTTAATGGAGCAACCCGCAGAGGCAACCCTTCGCGATCAGATTTCGGCCTTTGCCATCACCCTTAAAAACTTGGTGCGTCCCCTGGGCATGAAGGTATTGGGATGGCCTTGCCTCTTAACAGGTTCAGGGATGGCTTTGCCTTGGCGCTTGCTTGCGCCGATTTCTTTGGCAGGCAATCGCAACGCAGATGATATGCAGCTTACGGTGGATTTGGCGCTTCAGGGTGTGTCGCCTGTGTATGAACCGCGATCGCAGGTCATGGGGCGGCTGATGCGAGCAGAGGATGCCTACAGTCAGCGCACCCGCTGGGAACACGGTCATCTCAGAATGATTTTGACCCAGGTGCCTCGACTCCTGAAGGCCATGCTGATTCAGCGCCGATTTGACCTGCTGATTTTGGCCTGCGATATGGCAATTCCGCCGCTCTCTCTGTTTATGTTGCTGTGGATGGGCATTGCCTTTTTGAATTTAGGGGCGCTCAGCTTTGGCTTAGTGAATTCTTTAAGCTTCATTTTTAGTCTTTTGACAGGGTTCCCCATCATTTTGGGCGTTTGGACTGCTTGGCATCGGTTTGGAAGAACCCTTCTACCGAGCCAAAACTGGAAAGCAGTTCCCAGCTATCTACTCTGGAAAGCGCCCATATACCTAAAATTTATGACCCGCCCTCAAACCCGCTGGCTCAAAACCGAACGGGATGCAGAGGGGAGCGCTGATCGATCTGATTAACCAGATTGTTGAACCTACATCCTCATAGAGAAACGGATTAAATTTATAACTCGAAAAAACCGTTCATTCTGTAGCAGCACCGAGCCATATTTTGCGATAGCTTGATGCATGAGGACTATCCTCAACGCTGCCAACACCTGAAACCCTTGAATTTATGAGCGATCAGAATGGATAAAATGCAGGGATTTACTTGGAACACACTCCAAAATGGGTCAGATATCCGAGGCGTTGCATTAGAAGGGGTTGTCAATGAAGCCGTTAACCTAACCCCTGAAGTCGTCAATACTTTAGGCAAAGCATTTGTGCAGTGGCTCGCGCAAAAACGAGGAACAGTAGCGACAGACCTCACCGTATCCATAGGGCGAGACAGTCGCCTATCGGGTGAAATGCTTATACAGGCAGCCATAAATGGCATCTCATCTTTAGGGGCTACCGTCTATGACTTTGACATTGCCTCTACCCCTGCAATGTTTATGAGTACGGTAACGGCTGGCTTTAACTGCTGTGGGGCCATTATGCTGACAGCCAGTCATTTGCCCTTTAATCGAAATGGACTCAAATTTTTTACAGCACAGGGTGGACTGGGTAAGCAGGACATAACTGACATTCTAAAACTGGCGCAGCAAAACGACTTTGGCAGTCCGGCAAAAAGTGGCTCAGTGACAAAGCGTGACTTTATTTCGGTTTATTCCAACCATCTGGTGCAGACCATCCGGCAAGGGGTGAATCACCCCGACTGCTACGAACAGCCCCTGAAAGGATTCAAAATTATTGTAGATGCGGGGAATGGCGCTGGAGGATTCTTTGCCAGCAAAGTGCTGGAGCCACTGGGGGCAGATACCGCAGGCAGTCAATTTTTAGAGCCAGACGGCACATTCCCGAACCATATCCCAAACCCTGAAGATAAAGTCGCCATGGCAGCAATTTGTCAGGCGGTGATTGACCATAATGCCGATCTGGGCATCATTTTTGATACCGACGTAGATCGGGGCGCTGCGGTCGATCGTCTAGGCCAACCGCTTAACCGAAATCATCTCATCGCGCTGCTTTCAGCAATTGTTCTGCGAGAGCATCCTGGCAGCACGATTGTGACTGATTCTGTCACCTCGGATGGGTTAACTCAATTTATTGAAGCGGATTTACAGGGTAGTCACCATCGGTTCAAACGAGGCTACAAAAACGTTATCGACGAAGCGATTCGACTGAATGAAATTGGGCAGGAGTCTTATCTGGCGATTGAGACTTCTGGACATGGGGCGATGAAAGAAAACTATTTTCTCGATGATGGTGCTTACTTGGTGAGTAAGCTGCTGATTGAGCTATCTCGCTTAAGTCTTAAAGGCAAGTCGTTGTCAGATCTAATTGCCACCCTCAAAGCGCCAAAGGAGAGCGAAGAGTTTCGCATTAAGCTCACGGCAAACGACTTTAAGTCCTATGGCAAGAATGTAATTGAGCAACTCCAGATGTTTACCCAAACTCAACCCAATTGGAAAATTGCGCCCAATAGCTACGAAGGGGTCAGGGTTTCTTGCTCTGCGCCAAATGAAACGGGGTGGTTTTTACTGCGCTTATCACTTCATGACCCCGTGATTCCGCTCAATATTGAATCAGATGTTGAGGGCGGTGTGGTGCAAATCAAGGCAATGCTGGTGCAATTTTTACAGCAATTTGAAGGCTTAGATTTATCAGCCCTTTCCTGACTAAGAAGTAATTAGGTGGCTGGTGCCGTTAGCCTAGACCATTTTGCTGAGGATGATAGCGACTTTTACCTAAACTTTGTTTGAGGGCGCTGCTATGTTCTAGCCATTGCAGCGTTTCAATCTCGGTGTAGTGGTTTAGATATTGGGGAATAAACTCAACTTGGTATTTGGCGATCGCCTCTTCCCCGCAAATCTGCCCTGTCACAAAGTCTGTCCCCACCAAAATCCTCACGCAGATCGGCTGAGGCAGCGAATTGAGAAATCGAAAGTCTTTATACCCGTAAACCACCGTTGCGTCGGAGCCAAGGGGCGCAAAGCGGGTTTCTTCGGTATAGAGATCTACAGAGTGGGGATGGCGCTCTAAAACTGTTAACCCTGCGGTCAGGGCTAGGTGATACAGCAACCCCGAGAGCTGACATAGCCCCCCGCCATATTCTGCCTGGAGCTGTTGCTTAACGAGCGATCGCCCTGGTAAGTAGCCTCGTTGCTGAGTCGGCGCACCAATTAAAGTCCACAGCGAAAAGATTTGCTGGGGGTTAATTACCACATCATTAATAGATTGAGCCGCTAAAGCCAGGTTATAGATTTTGTTCTCAGAAAAATCTGTGACCTTAATGGCCTGAGTTAGCTCAAGCTGCACAGGCCAATGTTGAGCTATTTTGATTGCAGAGGCTGTGGCGGGTTTGACAAACTGCGATCGCCGTCCATTGGCAACATCTTTCAGCCAGCGGGTGGCAATCCGAAACGTGCGACGGGCATCGGCAGGGATCAAATGCTTCATGCGGTATCTAGATTCAAGAAAGACTGACTTTGCAATCTACTTTACTTCTTCTTGAGAGACGGGTTGACGTTGAGCGATGAGCGGAGCAGTCGCGGCATCTAGAGAGAGAGTGCCCGTTAAAGTCGTGGATTGGGTGGACGGTTGATTTGGGGAAATCGCCCCCTCAATCTTGACCGTGATCGCAGGAGTTGCCTCCTTCGAGTTATCGCACAGCACTCCCACCGGAACCTGTCCTGCAAGACTGAGCCGTTGATTTTGCCATTGACCGCTTAACGTCATCGATTTAGAAATTGATGGGCTGCGTGCTAAAGCTGGATTTGTTAAAGCTGCCGCCACATATACCCCTGATTGTTGTATCGAAAGGAATACGGGCTTCCCACCTCCGCAGAGTTCAGAAACGGGCAGATTGAGCCGATACTCTCCCCCAATGCTTTGCGCCGTCTTAAGGTTTGCTTCGCCATAGCTTGTGACGACACCAAATAGACCCACCACAAAGGCGATCGCACCGCCATAAAAGGCAAGAGATTTAGGCTGAAAGTGATTCATAGCTGCTCTACCTGCGACTCGTTGGGGTGGATGTCTAGCACAGACGCAAGATGGGACGTAACTTGGCTATATTTACGGGTAATGAGCAAAGAAGAGACACACTGCGTGACCAGTGCATCGGCATAGCGGCCTAAGGTTTGCCGTTCAGAACCCCAGGCTCTACTGGCTCCAGCAATGGTTAAATCAACCGTGACAGAATGATCGACTACAGCCTGGAGCGGATCTAGATAAGTCTCTAGAATGGGCGTTTCTATACGACTGCGGACTGAAGGCGCGAGCTGCGCCAAAACCTCGGTAAACTCACGACTCAATTCACCCGCAGGGGTTTCAGGGCTAGTGACTCGCAGCACCTGAAGCTGAATATGTTCTCCATTCATAAGCAGCCGTAACGCTAGTTCTAAGCCCAGTTCGTCATGGAGGCTGGGCGCGTAGGGCACCAAAATCTTGCAAATTTGCTGTAGTCCCCGATCCACAAAGACCGCTACATCCGCACGCGCTGAACTCAAGATCTGACCCACGCGCCCCCCCAACCGATTTTGGTCAAAGGCAGGTCGATGCCAGCCGACTAAAACTAAGTCTGTATGGTCAAGTGCGGCAATTCTGCTCGTTTCTCGAGCAATGTCGCTAGAAACCCGCACGATCGGCCGCAATCTTGCTCTCACCTCAGGCGGCTGGATGCTCTGCACCAAACTATCAATCTGAATACGACGCTGTTCTACCAGCCGATCCGCTTCAATGGGCATACTGGCAAAAGCATAGTTCTCCTGGATTTCGACGAGGCTGAGCGGATGCACAATGGCATTGGGGCGGGTTCCGGCGATCGCCAAGGCCAAATTAATCAACCCCTTTTGCGTCTTTGGGTTTGCCACAGGCACCAGCACGCGATAGATCTGTTGTGCTTCAGGAGATGTTTCTGCGGCTTCAGTATCTGTCACATCCAACCGAATCAGCCGCTTAGGGTATGTCCACTCCAGCAGTGGAGAGGTCATAAAGGTGGTCACAAGCGCCATAATCACCAGCATGGTAAACAGCAGCGGCGAAATCACCTTTAGTTCCAGGCCAATGTTAAGCACAATTAATTCCGTTAGGCCACGGGTATTCATCAGCCAGCCCAGCGCCGCAGATTCGCGTTTATCAATGCCAGAGACGCGAGCTGCAATGTAGGTGCCCACATATTTGCCGATAATGGCAACTCCCACCACCGCAAGGCACAGCAGCCATTTGTCAGGGCTATTGAGTAAACCCACCTCGGTTTTGAGGCCGCTGTAGGCAAAAAAGAGTGGCAGCAAAAACACTAAGACAAAATCTTCGGTTTTCTCGGCTAGCTCACGGGTCAACCCTGCATTCTTGGGCATCACCGCCCCCAGCAAAAAAGCTCCAAAAATGAAGTGAATGCCGATAACCTCCGTGATGAGGGCAGAGGCCACCACACCCATATAGATAATCGCCACCAAAAACTGAGGGAGCTTCCCTTTGCGGTCGTAATATTTAGACAAGTTTTTGAGAAACTGTCGCCCAATCGTCACCATCCCCGCAATGTAGAGACTGGAGAACAGAATGGTCGGTATAGCGCCCGCCATACTGTTGGTGCGGGTAACGGCGATCGCCAGTGCCAACACACACCAAGCCGTTACGTCATCTACCGCAGCACAGGTCAGCGCTAACGTCCCCAGCCGACTGTTCTGGAGGTTGTTCTCTGTAATAATGCGCGCTAGTACCGGAAAGGCTGTAATCGACATTGCCGCACCCAAAAATAGGGCAAAGGCCGTAAAGCTAACATCCCCATTAGAAACCAGTGGGTAGAGCAACAGCGCTAGTAAACAGCCCAACGAAAACGGCACCAAAATGCTGACATGGGAGATTAGCACCGCGATCTTAAGATTGCCGCGCAAATACTTTGGGTTTAGCTCTAGGCCAATCAAAAACATAAAAAAGATGAGGCCAATTTGAGCCAATACCTCCAAAGAAGGCAATACCTCTACGGGAAACAGAGCAGCCTTCCACGTGGGGGCTAACCACCCTAACAGCGATGGCCCCAGCATAATGCCTGCCACAATTTCTCCAATCACAAGGGGCTGTTTAATGCGCTCAAAGCCAAGCCCCATGAGCCGAGATAGGCCAATGACGACCAATAGCTCAATAAGGATGAGAACAACAATATGCATAGCTGATTTTTGCTAGAGTGGCGTGGTTAAGTTGCGCCGTCACGCTGTAGTCAACAATAGCGCGTCAGCTTTAAAGAAGAAAACAGCCATTGGTTGAGGGTTTGATTTTGAGAGTCGCTGACCAAAATACCGTTTCAGCAGCCAATCTGCATTAAAATGGGTTGAGTACTGATTTGCACCTTGGCTGTGCCTAGTGTATAAAAGTAGATCGCACCACTTCACAGATCCTCGGAGCATTTTCAATGAGTCGTAAGTGTCAACTGACCGGTAGAAAAGCGAATAACGCCTTCGCGGTTTCTCACTCTCACCATCGCACCAAAAAACTACAAGAAGTCAACTTGCAGTGGAAACGAATCTGGTGGCCTGAAGGCAAGCGTTGGGTTAAGCTTCGCCTCTCCACAAAGGCGATTAAAACCCTACAAACTCAAGGGATTGATTCCCTTGCAAAGCAAGCTGGCATTAACTTAAACAAGTTTTAGTTAAGTAAACTCTAGCTTCATTCGATTTTGCGAAGGATCGTGAATTAATTTAATTGTGCGGTGGGGACAGGTTTCGAGAGCGCTGTATGAGTGATGTACAGTGCCTCTCTACAAAACCTGCCCCTCCAATTTCTGATTACTCAGTCAAACATCCCAAAAGAAAGAAAGAGTAGCGCTAAGGTTCATGGATGTTGTTGATTTAAAACGAGA
>JAGVDA010000462.1 GCA_020058975.1 Thermosynechococcus sp. WC_1
CAAGACAACAGCCGCTCAACGCGCAGGTTTAACGGCTCATCCTTGGACTTGGAACGACCTACTTATTTTTCCCACAATAATCTGACGCACAACCGGTTTTTCCTTGATCGTCACTGAACTCAATCAAAAAAGTTTCAGATGCTAATTCTTCTACAACCGTGCCAACCTGTCCCCGAAGCAAACCCTGTTCAGGTATATTATTTTCCAGTGCCACAACATCTAAAAGAGAGATTGTCTCGTTCATTGTGTTTATCCAATCACCCTACTTTCCGAGCTAACGCGCTGCCCAATTCTAGACAAAAGACCCCTAAAATGGCGCTTCCGCTCCAGTAAATAAGAGATTTTCCCCAGTGTCCACTATGGAAGAGAGTCGTTGTATCTAAGGCATAGGTTGAAAACGTCGTATAAGCCCCCAAAAAACCGATCGCAACCAAGGCTCTCAAATCTGGAGATGCGATCGCCCGTTCCATCGTAAAGGCCGCAAAAAAGCCCATCACCAGTGCCCCAGACAGGTTAATGATCAGCGTTCCATAAGGAAACCCCGTTCCCAACCACTGAAGGCACCATCGTGTGATGTAATAGCGGCTGAGGGCACCCGGCACTGCACCCAGGGCGATCGCCATCGGAATCCGCAGTTCTGGGTCAATGGCACCTAGACCCGCCTGCATTTGCCCTACACCATTGAGCAACACCCCCAACACCTTTGTTTTCATCACCACACTCTCGCAAAATTGGCATCCTTGGGCATAGCATACCGAATACCGCCGTTTTCTTGGTCACGGCTAAGCCTCAACTAACCCACTGATCTCGTAGGTCAAACAGAGCGCTAAACTAAAAGACAGCATTTAATAACATTGAGCAATGATCAGGGCTGTCCAGGATTTGAACCTATGTCGCTAAAAGTCGTTTTATTTGACTTTAACGGCGTTATTTTAGACGACGAATCCATCCACGAACAGCTCATTCAAGACGTGATGCTGTCGGAAAACGTCCGCATTACAGCCGAAGATTTTCAGCGGTTTGGCCTAGGCCGCAGCGATCGCGCCTGTTTCCAAGATTTATTTAACGCGCGGGGTCGGGTCGTAGCCCCAGACTACATCACCAAGCTGCTACAGCAAAAGGCGATCGCCTACCAGCAGCAGCTTCAGGTATTAGAAACGCTTCCCCTTTATCCAGGCGTTGAAACCCTAGTTAGATCCCTGCAAGATAGCCAGATCAAACTCGGCATCGTGAGCGGTGCCCTTCGAGATGAAATTGAATGGGTGTTAGAGAAAGCCAGTCTGCAAGATGCCTTTGATTTGGTTGTGGCAGCAGAAGATATCTCTACCAGCAAACCATCTCCTGAAGGGTATGAAACGGCGATCGCCCAATTTAATACCCGTTACCTAGACCTCAATCTACGCCCTCAAAATTGCCTTGCCATTGAAGACAGCTTCCCTGGCCTAGCATCCGCCCAAAATGCTCGCATTCCTGTGGTGGGCGTTGCCCATACCTATCCCTTTCACATGATGCAGCGTCGCTCTAACTGGGCAATAGACTACTTAGATCAGCTTGAGGTACCGCGCTTAATTCAGCTTTTTGAAGAGGGCAAAGAATCTAGTAGTACGCGCTCTGAGGCACCCGTCCCGGCTCCACAGCATGGATAAAGCAGCAGCCGGATATCGGCCAGTATTTTTGATACAGCGCCTCCTTGGGGCAGCCCCAGCCAAGCTGAAGCGTAATTTCTAAGGCTCCAGGATATTCAAGCTTGTGCAGATATGCCCACTCAGAGCGCTGAGACTGAATTTCAATTTGGGGCGAATTCACAGGGCTATGGGGAATATGCTTGGCCTGATGGCAGTAAGTTTCCATGCCTTGCGCGATTTGCTGCCAAAATTTCAGCACCAGCGTTTTGTGAGCCGCTAAAATTTCTAAATCCTGCGGCAGCGCAATCAGATGATCGTCTACCTCGGGATACTCAAGGGAAACATCCTTTACCGTAAACTTGCGCCACAATAGCCCAGACACCTGATGCTTACGCTGGTAGTCGTGGACGGCATCGCGGAAGTCGCAATAGGCCGTAAATTTTTGTACCCCTTCGGCATTTACAAAGGGTTCCACAACAGGGTGAAAGCGGGTGGTAGAGGCCGTTAGGCTCAGGCGATCGCCCCGCAGACATGCTTCACGCTCGTGAGCGAGAATCTGCGCTAAATCTTGGGTGGTATAGATCTGAGCCATTGACCGTGACCTCACTAACCCTCAAGGACTCCACGAGTCTAGAATCACTATCCGCCATGATAGTGCCTGTTTTAGGCGATCGCATTTTCTATTTCTGCAACACTACAGTAAAGGCGTAAGGCGAGCGACAAGCTGTTCTGGAGGCATCACGCCTTCAATGCGCTCGACGGGCTGACCCTGTTTGAACAACACTAAGGTGGGCAGCGCATGAATTTCGTATTGAGTTGCCAGATCTGGATAGCGATCGGTGTCAATTTTGACGATCTGAAGTTTACCTCTCAACAAAGCCTGCACTTGGTCTAAGATCGGCACCAACATCCGGCAAGGGCCACACCAGGTGGCATAAAAATCAACCAGTAGGGGCTTATCAGCAGACGCAATTAAATCGTCAAAACTCGTGAACTCTTTTTGGACAGACATGACAATAGACTCCTCGGCAGAACTGACTTCAAGTAAGCGCTCTCTTCAATTGTGAATCAGATTGTCCAGGAAGAATAGGCAATCCTTACACGACTGTAAGGCGTAAGCAAGATTCAAATCCATCCCACTTCAAATTAGACCTCTTTTTCTCAAGGGAGGCGAGTCCCGCACCGTCTACAAAATTGGGCATCTTGGTCATGGAAGGCAAGCCCACACCCGACGCACATCACCTCAGTCTGGGCACCGCTTTTGACCAGCCGCCGTACCAAATCGCCCACCTGCCAAGGAATGAGCGCCACACCCGTCACAATCATCAAAACCGTCAAAAACTTCCCTGCCTCGGTGATGGGGGTTACATCCCCAAACCCAACGGTGGTCATGGTGACAACCGAAAAATAAAACGCATCTAAGAAGGTTTCAAATTCCTTTGCATTGACCAAATGCTCTGCCTGGTAAATCAACCCAGAATAGACAAAAACGATCGCAAAGAGCGTAAACAAAATTCGGATAAAAATCGGGGCATCCTCAGACCGCACATTGCCCCAGATCGTCTTATTCTCTAAAAACCGAATGAGTCGCAGAATGCGGAACCATCGGAAAATGCGAAGAAATCCAACGTCGCTTAGCCCAATCACAAACGGGGCGATCGTTACAAGGTCAATGATGGAATAGACATTAAAAAC
>JAGVDA010000003.1 GCA_020058975.1 Thermosynechococcus sp. WC_1
TCGGCAAAGCTGAAACGGAATCTTGTTAATATCCCAATTGGAATACATTGCAAGGTTGCCTTGAATTTCAATAATGTCGTAGATACTGTGAGTGGTCATGATGACTAGCCCAGGGTAGTTTAGGCACGGCATGACAAACGAGAGACGCCCCGTAGGCTTGCAGTCCATTGGGCACTTGTTCATACCCTCAGTCGCAGCGCAGGAGATCGGTTGATTAGACAGCGTTTTTTTGCCGTTGCTATCAACCATGTGGAGCTTCTGGGTTTGTCCATCACAGCGTCTAACACACCGTTCAACACCGCCAACTTTTGCCCAGACTTCGTTAATGGCGCTGAAATCTTTCTCAATTTCAGCATGCAGAAATTGAATAGGCAACGCTCTTGGCGCGTCTCCAAGCTCAGAATACTGACGGATCAAATAATCAGCCAATGAGCCGTTATTGTCGGGACTGGGGAGGTCATGAGTTGATAGAGCGGGTTCAAAGCGGAAATGATCTAAGTCGGATCCAAGTCCCATGAATTTGGTTCCATCTTTTCTTGCCATTTCTTGCTTAGGACTGCCCTTAAAGATTCGTCCAATCTCAGGTAGTCGAACTTGTGCTGTCCCAGGTCTTACGAGAGCCATATTAAATTACTTCCATCCCTGATACGGTGTGCTTTTCTTTGACGCTTGGCGGGGTTGACTGGCGGCTATACTCAGGAGGGATATTGCCTTTTACGTGCGCCTTGCACTGCTCTGCCAAAAATGCAATCACTTGATCCGCGTCTTCATCATCGTCGACCGAAGCCCATTGAGCCACGCCTATTTCAACTGCTTCAAAATTGCCTAGATTGAATTTTCTGGTGTAGTTAAATGAAACTGTATTAATTTTCACGAAATTGGTATCCCTGCAATACACGTCGGAGCTTTCTGCCCAAGCAGATCCCATTTACTTCGATCTTCTTGATATGATTCTCCATTAACAAACTTAACTCGACTCAAATAATACCCAGCGTGATTATTAAAAGCCCACCTCACCAATGACTCAGCAGCCTGTTCCTGGGTAGGTAATAATCTATCACTGGTATCCGTGAAATGCGCCCACCGTGGCCCGATCTTTTGAATAGTCCCAATGAGGGCACCAAAAAAATAAACATTGAAGCGTGTTGTTGAAACACTATTTAATGTGATATTTTCTAGGTTTATTCTTTTGACGCACCATGTAACGGTGATGACGTCAGGTTTCTGTTTCGGCATTGTTCCTTTCTTCCACGTCGATCTCTTTCACATCACAACAGAGAATCCGACACAGTTCTTGGACTTGGGGGAGATACAGGCGAGGGCGCTGTACCCCTGCTTCCCAAGCCGTAATGGTTTGACGAGTAACCCCGATCGCGTTCGCCAACTCTTGTTGGGTGAGCGACTGGGCTTCTCGAAGTGTTTTTATGGTTCTCATGCAATAGTTCTAACATGAGAGACAATGCAATGTCAACATTGCATTGTCCGGTCAAGGTGGCGGTAGATTTTGTGTTGGGCGATCTGTCCAGCATTGGGTTGAAATTGTTTTTAAAGTGTCTTTGCTAGTTTGCCCCACATCCATTGAGAATAATTTCTCAGAGAACCCTTCTACCTCAATAAACGAATTCCCAACGAATTTATGCCTAGAGAATTCGATAGAATCTCCAGCAGGAATGCCGTCGTCCACGAATGGAGCAGCGTTTATGACCACAGTTCCATCAAGAATAGTCCAGCACCTTCTTTCCCGTGAAGTGCTAATAAATGAAATAGTGCTATCAAAAATATACTGAGTTTCTACTCCACCAATGTTAAAAAACCATCTATAGCCAGTCCCATTTGGGACGCTTTTATGTCTTGTATAAAGATACCCGCCATTAAAACAAAAATAGTGATCAATCCGATCTGAATTATCTACGAGAGGAGGAAGGCTTGGTATTGGGGTATTAGGGAACTCAGAACTTATTGTATAATTCCGAGTGTTGTCTTGAATTTTGCTAACGACACTATCTTTGGTAACATTTGGAGCTACATATTTTAGGTAAGCAGACAATTCCGCCGATCCGCCGCTACTAGAAAAGATGGTTATTGTATGAATTGATCTATTTTTTTCGGACGAACTAGCAATGTTTTGTGTATATGTTCTATTCCAAAAGTTTGATCTTTCTATATATCCACCATTATTGTCTCCATAAAGGACATACTCACTAGTCTCAAAATTCTCTGATACGTCGATTGTTTCTTCAGTTAAAACATAATCAGCAATCAAACTTGATTCTATTGCTGGGTCTCTGTAGGTATTAATTAAGGTTCTTCTCGATATTTCGCTAAAACTCAAGGGCCAGACCGAGTTATAATATATTTCGTCAACAGTTATAGGCTGTACTCCGTCTCTGTTGAATGTTTCTGTTACCACTAACTGCGTGGGCAGGGAAGCAGGGGTTGAAACTCTTTCAATTTGATAGTCTTGAATTAATCTTCTTGCAGCTTGCCGTGCGTCACTAGTCCATAAATCCAATCCAATCCAGGAAACGTATTTGGCTTTCGGGGTTGTTGCTGACCATTCCTTGTTTTGTTCTCCTGCAAAAGTAGAAACTGTATAGGCGCTATTAGGGACATTTTTAGGGCCAGTATTGACTGTAAATATCCAATCATTGCTGCCTGTCCCCGTTACTTGAGCATTAGTAGCCACGACTTGAGTAATGGTCTCATCGTATTCAACTATCTTTATTGGTTGAGAGCGATCGCCGCCCAGCCAATATTCAATAATGTTTGAATTTTCGCGCTTGATACTAAAAAAGACCTTGACTATCCCGTTCCGTGGCGCGAAAGGAACAATTTGTGACTCTTGCCTCCTTGACGGCACATCGACCACCCCAGGCCCCAAAAATGCAGCAGGCTGCCCAGGAATGAATGGTCCATTACTCCCCGATGCCACCTCAATCGTATCGCCCTTGACCACCGCCGACCCGCCCGCACCCAGAAAGACGGTATCATCCTGCCGCTTTGCGTGCCTCTTGGCGCGTTCTATGCTCTCACGGCGTTGTTGGGCAGCTAGATCTTCTATGGACATAGGGGCAGAGAATGGGAGAATCTATCCCAAATGCTATCATTTTGTTTCCTGCGCTGGCTTTGCGCTGCGAAAATTCTGGTATAATCTCAGCGGCGGTCTCCCGCTGTCTCCCCCTCTTTCTCGGGGAGATTCCTGGGTAAAACATGGACATTTCAGAGTTAGCAGAGCAGCAAAGAAATGAGCGAACGAGAGCAGAAGTTCGTCGTGCTCAGCGAACCCTTTCACCTGTTCAGGTTGGAGTAGTGAAAAGCATTGGCGATAGCCCTCAAATCTCAATCGTAGGAGGGGCTGGAGTGACAGCAACAAACCTAGGTGGCGTGCTTAGGTTAGAGCAGCTCACCCTAGTCCAATCTGATGGTGCAGGAAATTACTTTGTGCGTGGAGATCAAAGCATTTGAGCGGCAAAAAAATATCTGATCTGAGTTCCTTCCCCAGTGGAACCCCCGCATCCCAATTATTTTTTGAAACGGCTCGACAGATCTCCCCTGGTGTTTGGGCTGGAGAATCAGAGCAGATTGGGGCTAGCGATCTTATCACGCTGTTGTCAGCAGCCGGCGCGGCATTATCAGTAAATATTACTTCGCTCCTCAACGACAGAGGGAGCTATTCCCCAACTGAAACCTATACGCGATATGACTTTGTTTCTTCTGGGGGTAGCCACTACGCCTATATCAATCCAGCGCCTAGTAGTGGCAACACGCCACCGAATATAACGCATTGGGTGCTGATATCAGTAGATGGGAAAAGCTCGATCGCCACCATCACCAATGCCACACCTCCCGCTATCCCCGCCATTGGCCAGCAGGTGACATATACCGTTGATAGCTCTGCGGGGTTTGTCCTTGACCAACTCGTTGCGATAGGGGCGGCTTCGACGCTAAAGGTTGTAGGCACGCCGACTGCTACGTCAATACTGTTGGAAAATATTGACGCTACCCCCGGCGCTGTGGCAGTTGGCGCAAAGATCTCCCCTACTGGGAGTCGAGGAGCAAATGCCTTTACCACGGTCACGACGCAATTCACCATCCCTGCATTTAACGCTCAGGTGGCCGCAACGGTGGGCTCCACAGCCTTTATGTCTGTAGATATGGCGTTGCAGATATCAGGCAAGTTTTTTCGGGTTGCATCCATCACCAATGCCACCACAGTATCACTCGTCAATTCTGTGGCTGGACAGACTGGTACCATTGCAGCAACCTCTAGAGTAGTGGTTGCGGGAGCCACTGGTAGTTCGAGTGGAACAGGACTACAATTCAGCTACTTAAATACGGCGGGCACTCCCGCTACTGGACAAATAAGAACCGCGAGCTTAACCACCGCTGGAGCAATAACAATCAGTAGTACTGATGCTCAAGGGGTATCTACGACGGATATTTTGAATCGGCTAAAAGTCGGCGCAATCATTGAAATTGCAAAAGATATTAATAATAGAGTAAGAGGGTCAATCACAGCAGATTACGCTTCAGGAACAAATTCATTTAGCCTAGGAACTATTGTCTCGTATGGGACAATAGCGTCAGGCGATACTTTATCCTTGAATATCCTTAGTGGTCCAGCATCTTCTTCTGGGGGGACACCTCCAGGGATTGCTTTTAACTTTTCGACAACCGTCGTAACGGTCCCAAACGCAGGGTTTTTACTAAAAAGCTCATTAGCTAGTACGGGCGTCATAAATATCAGCATTTTTGACACGACCTTTTTTAATAGTTCAGATATTTTGAATCGGCTAAAAGTCGGCGCAATTATTGAAATTGCCAAAGATTCTACTAACCGAATTAGGGCAAGCGTCACTGTTGATTATGCTTCAAACGCATTTACGATTGGAACTCCAATTGTTTATGGCACAATCGCGACTGGCAGCGTAGTCTATTTGAGTATTCTTAGTGATGCCGCAGCTCCAGCAACCCCCCCTGGCGTGTCTTTCTCCTACTCTACAATAGCGGGGACTCCAGCTTTTGGACAGTTGCGGGCGGTTGACCTTACAGCAATTGGCGCTCAAACGATCACGATAAGTACAACTGATTCTGCGTCTAAAAATGTTACTGATTTTGTTAATAGACTTAAAATTGGCGCGATCATTGAAATTGGGAAAGACAGCAATAATCGTAGTCGAGCAATAGTTACGTCAGACTATAATTCCACAACTTTCTCAGTAAATATTAATATATCGGCTGCTTATGGTGTCACTATTCTTAATGGGAATATAGTTTATTTGAGTATCCTTAGTGATGCTCCGCCGTCAAGCAGTGGAGGTAGCTCAACAGGTCTACAATACACCCATATCAACACAGCCGGAACGCCTACGGCAGGGCAAATCCGATCTGCTGATATTGCCCTTGTGGGCGCTAGCACTGTATCAATTAGCGCCACAGATGCCCAATCTAAAAGCGCTGCTGATGTATTGGCGCGGTTGAAGGTTGGGGCCATTATTGAGATTGCCAAAGATGCCGCGAATCGAGTCAGGGGGACAATCTCAGGTGATTATGCTGCTGGCACAAATAGTTTTAATTGGTCGGGGCAGTTTGTTTATGGCGCGATCGCCAACAATAACACGGTATATCTAAGCATTGTCAGCGATGCACCGTCAACGGGCAGTGGTGGGCACACAGTCCAAGACGAGACAACAAATCTACCTCAACGCACAAGCCTATCCTTTGTGGGGGCTGGAGTGACTGCCACTGATGACCCAGCGGGCAATCGCACTGTGATCACAGTTCCTGGTGGTAGTAGCGGCGCAGCAATCGCACTGCCGTATCAGGCAACAGATCCAGCAGCGGTTGCGGGACTCTCCTTCTTTTTTCGAGAGCAAATGGAATTCCGCACATGCGCCGACCGGATGGGACTGTTTACCCAATCACGTTTGGGGCTGCTGTTCTACCAATAGGAGCAAGTCCATACCTAATTGATGATACCTTTACTGATGTTGCAAACACGTTACTAACGGCGCATACGTCAGAGGTCGGGCAATGGTTGACGTTGTTTGGATTCCCTTCGCTGAAAATAACCGCACTGGGAAGAGCCACCGCAAGTACGGCAACTAGCGCAAATATTCAAGGCGCTGGCGCAACATCCTACACAATAACAACAAATTATCAAATTGCCTCTGTCGCAGGCAAGACTATGGCAATTTTGTTTAGGTCTGGAGTAGGGCAAACGGCGCTTCCTGATTATATGTTCTTCCAGGTCTCAGACGAACTTGCTAGTATAAACTCCAGGACGTCTGGAGTTGTTACGGTAGTGTCTCAAGTAGCTTTTGATTATCCCGCAGGGGGGGATGTTAACATTACTGTTGTCGTTACCCCAACAACAATTGCGGTAATTGCTGACGATGGCGATATTTACAATAACACAACAATTTTGTCTGTGAGCAATACAACACACGCAAATAATGCAGGAGTTGGTCTATTGGCTTCTGTAGATCTAGATTACACCTTTGGGGACTTCCGAGTAGTAAGCTAAAAATCTCTTACAGCCCCCGATAAAGTCAGTCGCTCTGCCCCACCTAGTGTCAATCTTTGGACTTCCGCCGGGGTAATTTGATTCCCGTTCTCGACAGTGCCCAAATACTCAGCATTGACAAGGCACTCCACAGAATCTGCCCCAAAAACAATGGTCTCGCCCCCAAAGCTGCCAAAAATTTTGGTTTTAACGGTGAGATAGTCGTAGATCTTGGCCCCAAGCCCAGGCTTTGTCCATGCGGCGGCTGTAGTGTCTGAGAGCGGGAATTTAACCTCATATTGAGAATAGCCCCCACTGAGGCGAATGGCGAGGTTGTCGGCGAGCTGGGGCATTCGTCCGCCACCAAAAACAATGGTGCCTACGTCTATTGTTTTGATGCGCTTGCTAATCGTCACCCCGTTATAAAGCAGCTCTCGATCCTGGAATAGCGGTTTCTGCACTCTCTCCCAAGGAACCTCCTGTGTCTCAGCGTTTTGAGGACGACTCTCTGGAGAATTAGAGCTGAACCCAGGATGATAGATCATATTATTGCTTTGGCGCTCCTGGTTAACCGCACGAAACCGCGCTTTCACAAAAGTGTTATTGCCGGTGTGGGTGGTCTTATCAATCGATCTTGATGCTCCTGTTAATTCGGTTTTGTTTGTCGCCGTCCCCTGCATAAGGTTGGGGACAGCGACTGTATTCGTATCAACTTTGTCCACGGTGCCATCTGGATTGTAAGTATAGGTTTTGGTCTCACGAGACAGCAAAATTACGGTGGAGTCGGTCTTCCCGTCAGCCAAAGATTTTGGCCCATAGCGCTCCGTCACCACTTTTTCAAGACGACGCTTGAACATGATTGAATAGGTTTTAGTTGTCTCGGTTCGATCAAGGATCGTATTGCCAAAGGACACTCCAGAAGTGCCTGCTTTTGCAATTAACCTAGCGGGAACTGACGTTTGGGTTTTTGTAAATCGTGTCCCTCGATTCCAATCGTTATAGTCGTAGAAATAAGTGGTCTGAATCTGCGCAGAATCCGTCGTTCCATCATCTGGCGGCGTCTCAGTGTTCTCTATTGGGTTGGTCTTGAAAACGTCAAACTGAGCAATGCCAAAAACCCGCAGTTTCCCTGGCATCTGTTGCCGTTTTTGTTTGATGGGCTTGAAGGTGATCAGATCTTCGCGATACAGCTCCCATCTCGAATCAAGCAAAAGGTCTCCAGCGACCCGAGTCGTTTTCAGGTTGGCAACGCCCACTCGCACTCTTTCTTGGTTATCCTGCCAGATAAAATAGGTCTGCCCACTGGTGTCAGGATTGCAATATAGGATTTTATTGAGGTATGCCAATGCAGAATCAGCATTTTTCGGGTCATACCCAACGTACCCATTGTATTCAAGGCTAGGGCTAGGGTCTCCTGGCTGCGGCGAGAATGTGAGACTTTTTGCATTGCAAATCCCCGCAGCAAGGTCGCCAAAACTACGGAACACCCCAATCTGTGCCGCCGTAGCAAACCGTCCTGGTTGCGTCAGCCCATATTCAAGATCAAAGGCACTCTCGATCCACTGCTGCTGCTTGAGCGTTTGCTGTGTTTCAATCTCTACCGACCAAGTATTAGTCTGTTGTCCTGGGTCAATACTGTCTGGGCGCTCTGGGGTGGCAAAGGCAATGACCTGACGTGCCCCCCACGGAACCTCTCCCCATACGCCTGCATAGTTCTGGTACTCGTAGTACACCCTGGCTCCAGGAAAAATAAGGTCGCTGGTGTCCGGATCCAGGTCGACGCCGCTAGTCCCATCACTATTGCCAAGCAGCGTGAACCGTCCTGAGCAAACAACGGGAGCCTCCATTTCAACAGGGCTACGCTGTAAGGCTAGACCCTCCTCACTGACGAAGCCGGAGACAACAACACCCACAAGGTCTAATGCCGTGCGGTAGATGGTGATGCGGAAGGGGCGAGCGGTTGCGTTCAAGGGGTTGCGAGAGGCTTACAAACAAATAGTAACAGCCCCCTTGGACAAAATCCAAGGGGGCTGTTATTTTATAGGAGTGAACTCTTGGATCAACAAGGATTCACAAAAAACAAAGATAAGTATCTCTCTTCTCAAAGGAAAGACAATTTGAATATATCACTAAAATTGCAAAACGCGCAACTCAGCTTTGCCGAAAAATTCAAGATCGAGTGCATTGAAGGAAGCGGGGTCTCTAAGAGTGTCTTTGACTCAGCCATTGACTTCATTGAGGACACGGGCCGTTGGGAATGCCACGAAGCCCTCAATCTAGAAGTTAGGCGCGAATGGCAAACCCGCAAGCCACATAATTTTGACACTCTTGCCGTGTTCCGCAACGAGGACGGGACATTTTGGCACAGCAAGGCCAGGAACCCATTCATTGATTTTGATGGCAGGGTGAGGCGCTATCAGGCGAGAAAGGGAAATGGCTCACGGCTCTTCCTGCCTGCTGTGACGGTTGGGACTTGGATTCGCATTGCCCAGAGACATGGACTAGAAGAGTCTTTGCCGGAATGGGTAAAAGAAGCATCCCCTGATGCCAGGTCGTCTGGGATAGGGGTCTTTAGCTTTTGGGATTGGGTACGCAAAACCAACTGTCCCGTCGTCATCACCGAGGGCGGGAAAAAATCGATGGCGCTTTTGACCCTTGGATATGCAGCGATAGCAGTCTACGGGATTAATGCTGGTTATGGAGTGCGGATTGATGGGACAGAATGCGCTCCCTTCCTTATCCCCGACCTCAAGGCCCTCACAGCAACCCCGCGCCAATTCACAATCGCCTTCGACCAGGACACCAACAACGGAACCAGACGCAGAGCCTTCGCCGCACAAATGAAAATGGGGCGATTGCTTGAGGCCGAGAAGGGTTGGGTGAAAATAACGAGATGGGATCCTGCCCTTGGTAAGGGCATTGACGACGCGATCGTTAACATCGGGGGGGCTGCGGTGGAAACGATTATAGGGAGTGCAACCCCCTTAGTAAAAGTTTCTATCAGGGGGCGGCTGAAAGGACGTTTAAGCGTTGAGAGGATTACCAACAGAATTGATTCCCTTGATTTTGCATCTGCTGTCAATGATCTCGACTTACCAGATTTTGGGATTCTAGGGCTTGTGGGAGCGAAGGGTACGGGGAAAACTGAAGCCCAACACGAGCTACTTAAGGACGAAACTAAGGTGATGTCTATCACGTTTCGGATCGGATTGGGCCGAGCACTCTCCATAAATTTGGATTTGGTGTATGTGGACGATTGCTCTAGGGTTAACGGACGATTGATTGGGCCTGATGGATATGCCGATCGGATCGCGCTGTGCATTAATTCGTTGCTCAAGGTGAATCCAGATGACATCAAGGACGGCGCTCTCAATCTTGATGAAGTTGAGCAGGTTCTCAAACATTTGACCTGTTCAAAGACGTGCCAGACTGACAGAGCCAACATCATCCGGCAGCTAACCGCACTCTGCCAAGCTGCAAGAAAGATTATTGTCGCGGACGCAGACCTAAGCGATCGCGCGCTCGAATTTCTAATGGCAATCTCCGGTAAGCCCATTACTGCGATCGTTCACAACAAAGCGGCACGTCCTGGGTTTGTGGTTGACCGCATCGTCTCATCCTCTCGTTCGTCAATTGATGCAGCACTTTTTGATGCTATCGAACGCGGAGAACACTGCCTGGTTCACGTTGATGACAAAGGGGCAGCACTCTATGAGGCGATGGCGGCAAAATTCCTTAGCAAAAAGTTTTTGCTCATCAATAGCCTGACGATAAACACCGAGGAAGTCCAGACGTTTTTGCGAAATCCCGATAACAGTTCCTATGATGCGGTGATCGCCAGCCCTTCACTAGGAACTGGTTGGAGTCTGACGGCCCCCATCTTTGATCACGTCTTTGGCATTTTCTCAGGGAATTCCATTGGCCCAGACGACATGGCCCAGGCGTTGAGTCGGTGTCGCCTGCCAGTTCCTCGAACAGTCTGGTGTGTGGAGAAAGGGAGGAACTACCATCCAAAATTCTCCTCTTCCTCCCCGACTCGGATCGTCAAAGACCTCAGAGAGAACCTATCAGAAAATTTCCAACAGCTTCACGAGCTAAATGGAGATCTAAATGTAGCGACAGCCCAGATGGATTATGGGCACCCAGCATTGAAGTTATGGGCACAGTACATTGGAGACAGAAACATGGTTCAGGCAAATCTAGGGCTAGAACTCGATATTCGCCTAGAGAATGAGGGCAATATCGTTAATCGTCGGGAGAGCCTACCCTCGCTCGCGGCAGGCGAGGAACTGAAGGCTGCTCGAATTGTGGTAGCAGAGCGGATCATTGCCCAAACGCTGAGCGCCCCCATCGTTGAGATAGATATTGCAAGAGAGATGGCTGAATCAAACCTCTCCCCCGCCGATGCATTGATAGTCGAGAGAGCAGAGGTTGTCGATTTTTTGTGCATAGAACCGAGTCTCCTTACATCAGGGGATGTGGGGACTTTTGATTCCGCTAAAAGGAACGCAGTACAGAAGCTGGAACGAACCCTGATAACAGGACTTGCCGAGAGCTGCGATAGGAAGAGTCTTGCGGTTCACGGGACAGAACCTATCATTGTCCCCTTCGATCTCAAGACAACCACAGCAGAGACCAAGATGCGGAGCCTTCTCGGGATAAAAGATCTCGTTTTGGGAAATGGGACGTGGACTGAAGAGAGCCTCAAGCAGGCTGGATTTGATCGGGCTGTGAGACAGAACGCACAGCACATTAAACGAACCCTAGGGGGGACCATCTCGAAGAAGTCTAGTCTTTGCGAAATCATGGGGCGGCTAGTCTCTCAAATGGGGCTGAAAACCGAACAGGTAGGCAAGACTCACAGCGGCAAGCGAACCTATGGATTTGAGCAAGATAATTACCGGAAATTGATGGAATTATTAAGTCGCAGAGCCAAGCGTTTTGGGTGGACAGACAGCGCGCCACTACTCCGTATTCTTCTTAGGGAAACGATAGGGAGGGGTGGCGCGGCTGAACCCTTTACTAAGCAAGGTGTAGAGGCCATTTCTGATGTCGTGCTGTTTTCTCAACTAGAACCAAAAGGAATCGAGGCTTCTAGTCTCGATATGCCCCAGGATCCGTAGGCGAAACAAAAATCTTTTCCACAATGATCACTAATTGTAACCGTCCAAAAGTAAGCACTTACCTAAATTCAGAAACAGGGCAAAATCTGACAGCAAAGCAATGGGGCAAGTTGATTGGAATATCGGAAAGAAATTTTCGGTCAAGGTATCGGCGATGGGGAGATCAGCCTAAGACTTTTGCCATCAAATACAACTCAAAGATTTATACCCACCCCATCACAGGCCAATCCCTAACAGCGCGCCAATGGGACATAGAGCTAGGTCTATGCGACGGAAGATTCAGGGAACGAATTTCGTATCATGGCGATTGCGAAGCAGCTTACCTCCCGCCCCAGCGACGGGGGGCTAAGCCTAGGCGGTTTTTCCGCAACCCTGAGACAGGGGAGGTAAAGACAGCCTCCCATTGGGCAGAGACGCTGAATATTTCAGAGAGCGGGTTTAGACAACGAGTTCGAACTTGGGGAAGCAAAGATCTACGAACTTACTCCAAAGGCAGCCTATTGCATGATGGGACACACGTTGTCGATTGCAATACAAAGCACGTTTATAGAAGTCTGGTAGAGGCGGGGGCAGCGTTGAACTACAGTCCTTCAGGAATTAGGCACAAAATGGCCCGAAATGGGTCGTTCAAAAAAATCGGTCAAGGCGTCAGCGCCGCCCCATACTCAAACGCTTCAAACTCAAGCTTTCCGAGGTCGTGCCCCTTATAAGACCGACTTATGATCCTTGGTATCCATAGCAAAAAAGCAGGGTAGTAAGAGATGAACCCATCTAGGTTTGTGGCAGCCGCAGAACCCGTCGCCGTCGCCCTAAGTTTGGTTGTGTAATCTGTGATTTTCAGTCGGCGATCGTCCAAGCGAATGAGCAACCCTTCGCTGCCAGTAAAAGGGACGCCTTGAATATTGTGGCTTTTGAGCGCAGTTTGATGAGCTGTAATGATGTCCTGAAAAAGGTCATATTTCGCCTTCGTCAGCAACCGTAGGCGAAATTGGTATCGGTACAAAACGCGATAGGGAGGGGCCTTGACGACCGTACCCCCTAGGGCCAATCTCTGCAACGTAGGTAAAGACTCATCAGTTTCAATCCTGTCCATGCCCAAGAAGGAGAGATACCCTTCCCCGTCTCGTCCGGTCTCAAACTCACTATTTAACACAGAAAATGAGACACTCTTCTGTTGCGCCAGTGGAGCTGTGTGATTAAAAGTGAAAGTGACATCATCCCCAAATCCAAGGGGTAAACACGATGCATACATTACAATGGCGCTCCATCAAAAGAGACAAATTCAGGTTTAGGCTTGGGGGCATCCTTCGGAGCAGGAGGCTTGCGTGATGCGATCGCCTGAAGGTGAATCGCGGCCTTTTCGCTCAATATTATTTGCTTCTCGGCATTTTTAACAAGGGCTTTGAGTTCACTAACTTGATCCTTGCTGCCCTCAAGCAAGTAATTGAGGCGTAGATCCGTCGGTACTGTCACCCCTGTTGATAATTGAATGCCTTTGAATTGCTTCTCTATTTCTCCATAGAAAAGGTCTCGACCTTTAATTCCTAGTTGATTTGCAGCACTCTGTGTCTGTGAATAATCGACATCCGGTGGCTTCCCATAAAAAAGGTTTCGACCCTTGACACCTAGTTGATTTGCAGCAACTTCTGTTTGCGAATAATCAGGAGCTGGCGGAGGGTTGAAGCTCTGCTCTGCTCTACGGAGAGATCTCCCTTCATTCGGTGAGTCGGCAAAAATTCTGTCTTGGGCCTCCCGAATGGCATCCCGTGGGCGCTCAAAGCCTACATTAAAGCGTGCCTCATTACGAAGGCGACCAACGGCTCCTTCCCCAAGTTCCCCTGGTAATGTTTTTGCAAAGTCAAGTTTTGCCCGACGCAATTCCGTATCTTGCTTCAGCCCCAACTCAGTTCGCTGGAAGCCTTCTCCTTGGCGATTAATCCGAACGGATTCCCCCAAAAGTGTGCCTTTATCCTGCTCAACCAGAATCTTCTGAGTTTTGACCTGTAGGTCAAGCTTTGCTGCCTCAATCGCTTCCGGCAGTGCATTGGGGTCAGCCTCAACCTTTTTGAGATTGGCCTGTGCCTGTGCTGCTTCAGACGTGGCGCTTAACTGGTCAATCTGGTTCTGACGCAAAGCTTGGGCATCCTCAATGCGTTTTTGCTGAATACTAAGCTCCAATTTGGCACGAGCGAAGCCCTGTTCTTGAACCAAGAATTGAAGCCGTTCTGCTGCTGCGGCCTTTTCGTAGTATGCCTTCTCTTCTTCACTCTTGGACGTCTCAGCCAACAGCTTAAGATCTGATTCGACGTATCCAGCGATCGCCCCAGCCAAACTCTGACGTTGCTCCATGAGTTTATTTTGGTTTGAAAGAATGGTGCTCATTTGATTGAGCACTGTAATTTGCTTTTGGTATTCATTGGACTGGCGGCCAATGGCAGTGCTCATCGCTTTGGTTTGGCGTTCCAATTTCTCGCTGAAGCTGGCGAATACTGCGGATTGGCGACGCTGTTCTTCCTCGGCGAGCTGCAAAGTAAGTTGACTGGTTTTAATTTTTGACGCTCGAACTTTGCGCTCAAACTCGTCCCGTTTTGCTGGGTCCGTCGGTTTCTCAAGGCGATTGAGTTCATCAAGGTTGGTCTTTTCTAGCGCCAACTCTTTTTGTAGTCGCTCTCGGGTCGAACGTTCGCGCAATTCATTTGCTTGCGTCTGAGTGATGGATTGTTTATTGAGAAGCTCCTGAATCTCAGTATTGGATTGTGTTTCAGCTTCAGTGATTGCGTCGGTAAGCTTCGAGGTTTGCCGTGCGATCAATTCAAGCTGTTTGTCTAGACGTTTTTGAGTGTCCTCAAGGATGAAGATATTGGACTCTTCCTCAACTTTTTGGCGCTCAATGACAAGTTTTTTATACGCCTGACTGTAGTTGCCATCTTCCTCGCCGGATTTCCCAGTCCGTAATTTTTGCATTGCCAGCTCAGCACGGATTTGGGCATCTAGCCCTTCCAATCGCTCCTTATACTGTTCCGTTTTGAGTCGGGTGACTTCCTTTTCCCCTTCAACCTCGTCAACCTCACCGCCTTTTAGCTTTCGCTGTTGAGTTGCAATGAGCGCGTCAAAGGCAGATGCGCGAAGCTCGTATTCATTTTTGATAATTCCCGTGAGAGCCTTCTCAAGCTTGGCGCGCTCCTCCGGTTCCAATTGTCCGATTTTGAGCGCATCTTTTATCCGATTGGCGGCAACCTCAATGTTGACCGTCCCAATCTCTAACTGTTGCTGGGTGAGGTCAACAAGATCTCCAACAGCCTGCTTGAGAGCTTTGGCATCAAAAGGGGTCTCAAGGATAGCCTGCGCCGCCTTGACCCGATCTTTTAGGACTTTCTCAGTGTTGCCAAAATCTGTAAGAATGATGGGTTTGAGATTGATTTTTGATTCAACCCCTTCAAGCTTCTCTTTTTGTTTTTCTAAGTCTACGATCTGTTGCTCTGCAAGCTTTTTCTCATCTTCCCCTTTAATGTTGTTGAGGTCTTTCTTGGCAAAGGTTAGCTGCCGATTGATGCGAGCGAGATTTCCTTCTGCGTCTGCCAATAGGAGGGTGTCTCTGCGAGCCTCTAGCTGAGAAATTTTTGATTCAAGCTGCTTCTTGGTCTCAGGATCCTTTGCTGCGTTTAAGTCCCTTCGTGCATTGGAGATCTCTCCTTCTAGGATCAATAACTGTCCTGCGGCCTTTTTGACAACTTCATTATTGAGTTTGAGTTCCTCTTCAGTTAACGCAAGACCCTTCTCCTTTGCCTTATTGGTACGCTCAATGGCGGCCTTGAGTTCGTCGTTGATGCCCGTGGAATCGGCCAATGCCTTGTTCGCCGATGCAATTGTTGGTGCGATTGCGCCATCAATCTTGATGCCTTTCAACTTATCGAGGGCAAAAATAATCGCCTGGATTTGAGGGGGGAGTAGCGACAAGGCAGGGCCTAATTTCCCTTTGATGACATCTACAATGTTCGCGACAACGCTAGGGACGACCGAGCCGCCCCTCTCTACAATCCCAAGCGTGTGTTGGTAGGTTTTCGCAATGAGGACAAGTCCCCCCGCAATCAAAGCCAAGGGAGCCAATGCCACCGCAGCGGCAACAGCCATGGTCCCAAGGCTAGTAGTGAGTCCACCGACGGTCAGAGTTCCAGCAGCGGATGCGGCAGCAACGACTTGAATTTGTGCCGCGAGGGCTTGTGCTCCAGCAGCAGACTGCACGAACCCAATCGCCTTCATAACCTCAGCGTACTTAAGCATCTGCGCGGTGACTGCGGTTACGGCTCCTCCAAGTCCGCTTAACATAGCAATTTTGAGCGCAGCCGTACTAGGCAACAACTGAGCAGTAATAGCGTAAGAGACTGCGGCGATCGCTGCTGCCAAATAAGTTAAGGGTTGAGAGAGCACAATGTAAATGGCAGACCCGACATCGGACAGGAATTGTCCAAAGGATTTGAGTGTATCAATCGCGGCCTGATTTTTGATGATCAGTTCGTTGATAGCGACGGCGGCGATTGTAATGCCTGCGGCAAAAAGTCCCATCCGAATTACAGCGGCGCGGGCAGCAGTGCTCGCCGCTGTAATGGCAACCTCCATTTTTGTGTTGGCGAAAGCAGCTAAGTTCGCTTGCGCTCCAAGCTCTCCGAATAATGCGGCAACTTTTGGCAATCCATTGCTGGCAGCCAAAGTGGAGAGCGATTGAGCGATCTGTGGAACTTGCGAAGAGAATTTATTTAAAATCTCTTGAACGATAGGGAACCGTTGTCCAAGTGTCACTAGCCCAATCCCAAAAGTTGCTAACTGAGGGATCAGAGGAGCCAATGCCCCCCCGACCAGTGGGATAGATTTGGCAAGTGCACCCATTGCCCCTGGCAAAATGGCTAAGTTTTTGCCGAGCAAAAGCGCCGTTGCAGTGCCACCCCTAAGCTCCGTCGTCAGCGACCCAAATAATCCGACGACGGCTTGTGTTCTTCCCCCTAAGAGAAAAAGAACCTCTCCCACAACTGGCAAGATGTTAGCCAATAGGCCAAAAGACCCAAAAAGGACACGAGTAGTAACCTCAAGGACTTTGAACTGTAGATATAGTTGCAAGATCGGCCCACTCGCAGCGACTGCTGCTTGAGCCAATACTGTAAAAATATTGATGAATGGCTGGAGGACGGCAATTGTGGTTTTAATTGCAGAAGCTAGCCCCACCGCCACGTTTGCTAACGACTCAAACAAATAGGTGGGAACAAGCCGCGCTAGCGGGGCGATCGCAGTTCCGATGGTGCCAATCGCTTCCCTGATTGCACCCGCTGCGGTTACGGCATACTTCAGCAATGAACTAATAAAAGCTCCAATGCTGGCTTGGTTTCGATCCAAGAAGGTATAAACCTCTCGGAGTTGCTTAACGATGGGTTCAAGTAATGGAGCGCCAGCAGTGCGTTGAATAATCTCGAAAATATCTTTGATGTTTGACCCAAGGTTCCCCACTTGGTCGGCAGCGAGTTTATTTCCTTCGCGCAATGGCTCAAGGCGCTTGGTCAGCTCCTGTACCAGTGTCCCTTGCGCCTTCCATTGCTGCACCATTGCGCTGGTGATCTGGAGCTGGATCGCGAGGCGACTATTATTGTCAATCTGTCCGTTTAGGATAGAGCGAATTTCCTGATTTGCTTGGAACAGTGGGATTCCAAGCGTTCCCAATGCTGCGGAGAAAGATAGGGTGAGGTCGGTTGCGCCTTTGAGCGAAGTTCCGATCCTGCCCGCCTCCCCAGCGACAATCGAGAAGATTGGCACCAAGTCCTTGGACGTCACATTGGACAGTTCTCTAGACCCAATCTCAAGTTGTTTAATCGCTTGCTTCACTGGCACAGCGAGGCTTAAGATCGCTTCCTTAGATCCTTTGATCAGTTGGTCCCCATTAAAAATTCGATTGGTGGCCACAAGGCTGGCCTGGGTAGAAAGAAGCTGCTGCTGTAGCTCAATATTCTGCCCAATCAGTGCGGAGAATGGTCCACTTGTGATAAGCCCCTGAAGCTGCTGGAGTCCTAGACCGAACAGCCCGACCTGCTGAGTAAGGGAGAAGATTTTCCCCGAAACGCCAGAGACGACGCCAGACAAGGCATTGAAAACCTCTAGGGGTTCCCGAACTCCAGATATGTAGCCAGTAGTATTTGCTGCGGCTCCAAAGGCGTTGGGAATGTTTGTTGCGGCGGACTGAATCTTGGTCACGGTCTTTAGTAATGCCGCATCAATCGCATCGAAAGCCGCGATTGCACTGGGCGGAATTTTGGAAAAGGCAGCGCTCAGTCCATCCCCAATTGCAGAAAATCCAGGAATTAAGCCCTTGAGTGCGGCATTGGCTACTGGAGCAATCCCTGAAAATAGGGTTGAAAGTTTCTGTTGGCTTGCATCTGATGCATTGGCAATTGAGTCGGACAAGCTCAGTCCAACTTTGCTAAATAATCCTTCAATCTCGGTGATGCGCTGGCTCAATGGTGTGCCAAAAGCCGCAAGAAGCTGAGGCGCATACCCCAGCAACCGTTGCGCGGCTTTCGCTGCTGACTCTGCCAACTGGTCTAGTTTCCCGATTAGGGACGAAGTCGCCGCCCCCATCTTTTGGGTGGCATCGCTGAACTGATCAGTAACGGATAGGGTTAGATTGACAACTGAGTTAGCGTTCAAAGCTATGCAACCCGCAATTTAAGAGCATCCAAGCGTTTTTTGATTAAATCTATAGCATCGCCACGAAAGTTAGGCTTATTTGCTTTGTAAGCCTTAAATCTTTCAATAGCTTTATCGACGTGATCGGGGCGATTGAAGTCAAACGCTGTGGTTTGCTCCTCCTCTGTAAGAAAATCTTCAAAATCTGTTTTGTCGGACGGTCTCTGCATAAGCTCGGCAATTCTTCCGGCTGGTTTGGGCTGAATTTGCCCACTTCTGAGCATTTCTTTGATGACCCGAGGGGCTTTGTGAATCATCATGGCTTGCTCTAACTCTTTGTCGCTAAGCGCAGGATAATTTTTCCTCAAAGCCTCAATAGTCGTAGTAGAAGTCCCTTTATTGACCAACTCATTAGAAAATGCAACCATCCGTGCTCTTGAAATCTTGAGTTGGTCGGCTGTTTCAGGTTCAGGGTCAGAAGAACCAAGGCTAGTCGTCTTTGTCAGCGAAAGAGTTCCTTGTTTGACCGTTTCAGGGCGATCATTGAGAGAAGGAGGGTTCACCCATTTCTTTTCTGGCGCTGACGCTGACGCTGACGATTGAGATTGGGTGGCTGGAGTTTTCGGAATATCAGCAGGATTGCCCCCAAAATGCCCATCAATGAACTGGCGTACCTCTTTCTTTCGGATCATCGCCCGTCCCCCGTCGCCATCCGGTGCGTCCATGGTGATCTTGCCTTTCATGGGCAGGAAGGACAAAGGACTATTGCGAGAGGCGATCGTCTTTACTTTCCCGACTGTATCAGTTAGTCCTGCATCTGGAGTATTCAGCCCAATAACGTTGATCGAACTAGTTAGATCGGCGGCTCCAGGAACCTTCTTGAGAATTTCCATGGCTTCACTTGCTACCATGCCTCCGTCGCCGTGGCCTAAGAGATTAATCTGGACGCCATCCGTAATGACTCGTTGCTTATTCTTATATACGTACTTGCTTCCATCCCAGAACTTTTCCGGAAAATCCTCAGTTTTCCGCCCATATTTATCGTTATAAGCCAGCACCTGACTGGCCAACTCCACGGCGGCATCACTCTGTCCATTGCGGGCATTCATCAGTGCCTGTTTAATGGGCGTCATTGCTTCAGCGAGAAGGCGATCGCGCTTATTCAACCCATCAAGATCCTTTGGGGTCTCATGGACATTCTGCTTGATGCTGGCGACATGATATTTCGCGGCGAACTCTGGGTCTTGCATTAGCTCAGTCGCCAACCCGTTACCACGACCCTTATCCCCCTTAGACAAAGAGCTATCTACGGCGAAAATAATGCTTGTCTTGCCACCAATATCGGGGATACTGCTGGCCATCCCCTTGGCACGCCGCATGGCTACCTCGGCTGAATTGTCCAAGCCCTCTCTATACTTCTCTCGATACTTCGCATAGCCGATCGCCGACGCACCCAATAACACGGCTCCAAAGTATGCTGCCTGTTGCCCCAAAGTCCCTGCTTCGCGCACTCTCTTGAAGTCTGAGAGCACCACCCTCGCTGTATTAATCTCTCTGCCACCGGGGATTGTATTAAGTAAGCTATTCTTTAATCCCTGGACTTGAGCCTGCATTTGAGGAGACATCTCAACACGACAGGTTTCCCTTGGGTCAATGCAGGTTCCACGGCATGGATCCCCATGAGTGCATTTAGGGGTCTTTGTTGGAGCAAAATTATCGATTCGCAGCATAATTTGGGGACAACCGTAATGGTTATCCCCAAATTACCGCATTTAAGGGCTAGAGGGAAGCCTTCTTTTCTGCCACCGCTGTCCGAATGAACGGTGCTGAGTCCACACATTTGAGGCACTCAACTAAATCAGGGGGAAACCTGATAGAAAAGGTTTTTCCCAATCCCTTCATAGGGACACAATGATCGTTGTCACTATTAACCTTGTCTAGAACCGCGTTCCTGATGAAGTCTGCTCTTTCCTCATTAGTCATTCCACCCAAAAAGACGGACAGTTCCGAGGGGAACCGTACCGAGAATGACCTAGACCCTGACTTAGACGTTTCCTTGCCACGATCCTCATATACGAGCTGCCCCCTGGCGTTTCTTGCTCTTGGTTTTTCCATATTCTTGCTTTATTCAATGCAATCATTATATCGATCTTGAAACATTTTAGCAAGCATGTTGCATTTATCGTGATTGCAGGGTATAATAAGTAACGTTCGCTCTTAATCCCCACGACGATGAGTTTGTGGCTGGAGAGACGTATACGTTTGAGGATGAGGACTATGTTGCACTGGTTGACTATTTAGCAACCACTGCTCACCGATAACGGGCCATGAGGCAACGCGGGTTCGACTCCCGCAATCGGTATTCAGCGATAAAGCTGATTTATTCAACAAAGGAAATATCATGAAACTACTGTTCAATAGAACGCGAATGATTGGGTTTGGTAAGGTGGGCGGAGCTTGCAACTACGACATTTACATTCCTAGAGAAGAACATCCTTGCGGAGATAAAATTCTCGGCGGAGTAATTCTCTCTAGTCAAGCAAGTAAAACGTTTTTGCATTTTAACGAGATTTTCGTAACCCGTGAGCACTTGAGGTTAAGCCCAGGCTATGAGCGTTATGACCAATGGAAAGCGCTTGAGAAGAAAGCAATTGATCTTGAGGATCAACTTTTACGGGAGCATTTTCCCGAACTAAGGGGAAATTCAAAAAACAATCTTTCAATGCTTTGGGTGACTGGCATCAGCCTTCCTAGCGTTGAAGAATGGGCTGATATAGAAATTCCTGCACTTGTCGTAGCCTAGGACAGAGTTCGGGGTCAACCCCTGATCGCAATTAATCACACTGGGGCAGCAATGCCCTCTTAATGCAGCCACAGACGGTTCCAAGCCCGTGACAAATGCAGAGGAAGAAAGTTTTGCAAGCATGTTGCATTTATCGTGATTGCAGGGTACAATAAGGCATAAGCGAATTGGAGAAAGATTATGAAACTATTTTTGATCTCGCAAAACGAGAATCATGACTACGACACTTACGATTCAGCAGTTGTTTGTGCCTCCTCTGAGTCAGAGGCGAAAAACATGCATCCCAGGGATGGCGAATTACGTTTTAACTATGACTGGTGCTCTAGTGTTGATTTTGTAAACGTACAATACATCGGGGAGGCCGCTGAAGGTATGAAAAAAGGCGTGATTTGCGCTTCGTTTAACGCAGGGTAGTCATCAAGGGCTAGAGAATTGTTCGCTAGCTAACCGATAACGGGCCATGGGGCAACGCGGGTTCGACTCCCGCAATCGGTATTCCGCACAGTGCGGAAAGGAGAAAAAATGACTAGACAAGTTTATATAGCAAAAGAATTTCATGAAGACCCGAGCAAGCAATACCGTCAAGTGATGGTTTATTGCGCAAGAGATGCTGCATCGAGGGAGATGGTTTTTCTGCCTCCCTCAAGTCGAAAAAAAGATCTCATAGATCTTGTGGATTGTTATCAGTACCAACTGGTTCAAGATCCAAAAGCATTAACCACGATCGCCTAGCGACCATCTGGTCAGGCTGAAAGCAAGGTGCAATTCCTTGCGGTCGTATCCCCAGTAATGGGATTTATTCAAAAAAACAGGAAAAACAAACGATGTCTACCTTGTGCGAAAAAACTATTTACACTCAGCTAAAGACTGAGTTTGATAAATATCCCGAACTGTTATCTCGGTTCAAAACTGATTTAACAGTTCACGACCAAAAGCGTATTAACGCTTTAAAGCAAGGAGCAGTGCTGTATGTCATGGGGTATTCTTTCGGAACATATTCTGCAATAGCGTCAGAAAGTGCTCTTCTGGATGCCACAAATGACGAGTTAATTAGATATGGCCCTGAAGGGGTCAAAAGGAATGCTTGTGAGGCTATCCTAGGTCTTGCAAAACACGTCAAAGAAGAGAACAAGACAGTAAAAATCTTTAAGCTCACGGTAAGCAAACATCGTTTACAAAGGGCTTACGGCACGGTCAAGGAAGTCTCTATGCAAGAGTTCATTGACAGCGTCAACCCCTAGATTCAGAATCTAGCCCGTTCGTTGCGGGCTAGGGGCATTCAGCAGTAACGCTGATTCATTCAAAGGAGAAAAACATGAAATTATTGACACTGACAGCTAAACTAGCCGTCGTAAATATAAAACTTGCAATAAATGCTTTGCAAGTGCGGCGAACTCGCAGAAAGCTTTACGAAAGCACCCTAAGAGTTCGGAGGCTAGAGCGAACCATAAAGCATCACACCAGGATGCTAGAGATCGCCGAGCGCAATTAACAGCAAGGGGCACCACGCCCCTCTTTAATGCAGCCAAAGGTGGTTCCAAGCCCACACAAATGCAGAGGAAAGAAAATATTGTAATCATGTTGACATTATCGTGATTACAGGGTATGATAGATACATAAGAGAAAAGAGAATAACCCCGTTGGCTACCTGAGGCAGTGTTGATGATAAGGGGCTGGGTTGAACAA
>JAGVDA010000192.1 GCA_020058975.1 Thermosynechococcus sp. WC_1
GGCGCTATGGCAGCGCCGTTGAGGTGCTTCGAGACTTAAATTCTCCTGCCTCTAGCACTCAACCATTCAGTTCGCCGCCGCGACAGCAAGCATTGAGGTCAGAACCTCAGATCATTAATGCAGTTCCGGCACAGAGATCTACTCCTGTGGTTCCAGAACCCTCTCGCAGCGATGGGTCAGATCGTCGCCTTTCGATTCAGTGGAGCTGTTTACGAACCCTAGAAGGACATTTTAAGTCTGTCCAGGGGGTCGCCTTTAGCTCCGATGGTCAACTGATTGCTAGTGCGAGTGAAGAAGGCACCGTCAACGTGTGGAATGCCGAAACTGGAAAGCTCCTGCGATCGCTGGGCAAAAACAATACGGGTTCTCTAGATGCGATCGCCTTTAGCCCTGATGGTCAGATCATTGCTGCCGCTGGCTATGACGGTGAAATTAAGCTTTGGCAAACGGCTTCAGGGCACGCTGCCGGAGCCTTAAAAGGGCATTCTCGCTTTGTCAGCAGCCTTAAATTTAGCCCTGATGGACAAAATTTGATCAGCACCAGCTACGACAACACGCTTCGATATTGGGCGATCGCCTTTAACCAGCGGCTGTTTCTGTGGCAGATGGTCAATGCAAAAACTTTAGCCGTCTTCCCTAATATTCATGCGGGTTGGGTCTGTGAAGCCGCCTTTAGCCCCAATGGTCAAACGTTTGCCAGCGTGGGTGAAGATGGCACAGTACAGCTTTGGCACTGCCAGCAAGAAAAACTGCTCAAAACCTTCAAAGGCCATGAAGGGATGACCCAGGCGATCGCCTTTAGCCGCAATGGCAAGCTTTTAGTGAGCAGTGGCAAGGACAAAACCCTGCGGGTGTGGGATGTGGCAACAGGCAATAGTTTGCGCGTTGTATCGGGCTTCTCTGAAACCAATGCGCTGCTGTTTGGCCTGAATGATCGATTTTGGGTCAGCGCCCATTCTGACTGCAACATTAGGGTTTGGCACACCGCCACCCATCAGCGCATTGGGCAGTTATCGGGGCATTCCGATTTAGTCAATGCGATCGCCCTTAGCCCTGATGGTCAGCGCTTAGTCAGCGGCAGTGCCGATAAAACCGTCAAAATTTGGAGCGTCAAAGTGCTTTAGACCACGCGCTAAGTCGCCTTAGATTCTCACATTGCAGTTCCGATCATTTATTTTGTCGTTTACACTCAATCTATAGAGATATTACAGTCCGCGAGGCTACCTTATGCCTGAAGTGATTGAGATTCCGATTGAACTGACATGCTTTCAACTTCCCCTAGCCGTTAACACACGGCTACAGCTTTTACTAGATCGCCAAGATGAAGGAGATATATTGTCTCAGTCTGAACGACAGGAAGCAGAAGGTCTTGTTGAGGTGGCAGAATTCTTATCCCTACTGCGTTTGCGCTCCAACAGGGTAATGAAGCAATCATAGATGACAACAATTCCAGCTTCTTTGCGTCGCTTTGTTATTGAAAGAGCGGATGATCGCTGCGAGTATTGCGGCATATCTCAGATTGGACAAGTCGCTACGTTTCATATCGATCATATCCGTCCCACAATTGCAGACGGAGAAACGAAAGCTGAAAATTTAGCCCTAGCCTGTGTGTCGTGCTCTCTTCGTAAAGGAGCACGACAGAAACTTAAAGACCCGGCAACCCATGAATTGGTTTTTATTTTCAATCCGCGTCAACAGCTATGGGCAGATCACTTTTGCTGGGACGGTTTAGCAATCAATGGATTGACAGCTACAGGGCGAGCAACAATCAATGGGCTAGATTTGAATCGCGCAACCATTCTGGCAATTCGTGCAGAAGAAGAATTATTGGGACGTCACCCACCTTCATAAACGAGCTTTAAGGGCATTCACCACTCGGTCTAACCCAACGGCATGGGATGCCTTGAACAACATACGATCGCCTTTCTCCACAACCTTAACTAAATGCTCAATCAGCTCATTATGGGTGTCAAACTGCTGCGTGGGTACCGTGGTGGCACCTTGGGCGATCGCCGTTCCTTCTGCGCCCGTATCCAAAATATAGAGTGCGTCAATCTTGAGTGCCGCCACCTGTTCACCTACTTTGTGGTGCAGTTCTTCGATATAGTCTCCTAGCTCTTTCATAGGGCCTAAAACCGCAATCCGTCGCGTTCCTGGGGTTTGGGCTAATAGCTTTAGCGCCGCCGCCATAGATTCTGCCCCTGCGTTGTAGGTTTCATCTAGCAGCACAATATCGTTAGGCAATGTGTATTGCTGCGCCCGTCCTTCGGGAAGATTAACGGTGATGCCCTTGCGTAACGGTGCATCATCTAATTGCAGCGATCGCAGAATGGCAATCACCGCCAAAAAATTCAGTGCATTGTGTTCTCCTGGTAGGGGAAGTGGGTAACGAACCCCTTCAATATCAATAATATTGCCGTCGATTAATGTACCGCGCAGATCTCCGGTTGTAAGTCCATAGGTAATGGTGCGACCTGTCCAGACCGTTTTAGCCGTCTCTAGCAGGAGTGGATTCTCGGCGTTGAAAATCGCAACGCTATCGGAGGGCAGGGTGGCGAGCAGTTCGCACTTGGCACGGGCGATCGCCTCCCGTGAACCCAGTCGTCCTATATGCGCTGTCCCGACGTTGGTAATAAGGCCAATGGTGGGTTGGGCAATATGGGTTAGTTCCTCAATTTCACCCGCAGCCCGCATTCCCATTTCAATGACGGCAAAATTATGGTCAGCGGTGAGGTTGAGGAGGGTTTTAGGCACGCCAATTTCATTATTAAAGTTGGCCTCTGTTTTTAAGACAGACCCTGCCGTCGAGAGCGCCGCCGCCACCAGCTCTTTTGTCGTCGTTTTGCCCACAGACCCCGTAATGGCAATGACCGGAATCGAAAACTGATCGCGCCACCATCGCCCCAAGGTTTGATAGGCGCTCAGCGTATTTTCGACCACCAGTTGAGGCACGTCGGCTTCGATGGGCTGCTCTACAATCGCGGCAATGGCTCCAGATGCGATCGCCTGCTCTACAAACCGATGCCCATCAAAGCTTTCCCCTCGCAGTGCCAAAAAGAGTTCACCAGGCTGGATGGCGCGGGTATCGGTATTAAGGCCAAAGGCAGTCTGCGATCGCAGAGATTCTGAAACATTCAGCGGCGTGGCATCTAGGACATCAATAAGCTGTGCAAGGGTCACTTGAAAGGTCATACAAATGCGTGATGAGGGTCTATCCGCCTGTAATGTACCATTGCAGCCTAGGGTTTATGCTTTGGAGATGACAGAATTTTTAGGCTACCAATCTATATTTGTCGCGTTACTAAGGCGCTATCAAAACCAGCGTGAGATGGGCAGAGAATACGCTATGGTGCAAACAGAACGGTCGTTTTAAGGATGCTGTTTATGCCTAATTCGATAAAGATTTCTCCTGATATCACCTTTGAAGACGCGATCGCCCTTACGCAGTCTTTGCTCAACCAGAACGAGCAGGCGACCCTTCAAAAGGCTGAATTTGAGACAGCAGTAACAGAACTAACGGCAACCCACAATGGCGCGCGCGGCTTTTTTGTGGCGTACCTCACCGATTCGCGGGATTTGATTGATTCTCTTTTGCCCGTTGTGGCTTCAGCCCTAGAGCAATCTCCGGCGATCGCCCCAGAACTCCTCGTCAAAAATCTGGCAATGTCCACAGCAATGGAAATCACCCACCGCCGCAACCAGAACCCTGATCAGGCCGCACAATCAGCTCAAGTGCAGCGACGAACAGCGGCGTTAATGGACTTACTGGGTTTTTCCTATTTCAAGGCAGACGCAGAGGCGCTATGGCAAGCGGTTACAGCTGAGGCTGGCAGCTACGCGGCGTTTCTGAAACGATGGGGTTATGACGCAGAACAGAAAACGGCGATCGCCCAGCGCCTGCAAGCAGTCTGTCCTGAAGTTGCGGCAGCATTGCTCTAAAGTAATGCCACCCAACCCAGCCTTAGTCAGTCGTCTACAAGATCACCTGCATCAAGTGGCAAGAGAGCGAGACCCTTACCTTGCCACCGCAGGGCATTTCTTTGTGCAGGAGTATATTCAGGCTCAGTTCAGCCAATGGGGCACCGTAGCGCGTCATGACTTTACACTTCAGAAGGGCGGAAGACAGCATCAAAATCTGATCTTGAATTTACCTGGAACGTCCAGCCATAAAGCACATCAGGGCATGATTTTAATCGGTGCCCACTATGATGCCGTGCCTGGAACGCCCGGAGCCGATGACAACGCCAGCGGTGTAGCGGTATTGCTAGAGCTAGCCCGTATTTTTACGGCACAACCTACCCGTCGCCCCATTCGCCTTGTAGCCTTTGATCTCGAAGAATACGGAATGAAGGGCAGCGATGCCTATGCCGCTCAGGTCTGGCAAGCCCATGAACCCATTCGGCTCATGCTGTCTCTTGAAATGCTGGGCTATTTTTGCACGGCTCCCAATACCCAAGTCTATCCGCCTGGACTGAAGTATTTCTACCCCACAACGGGCGACTTTATTGCCTTAGTCGGCAATCTGACCACTCTTCCTGACTTATGGTTTTTAAGCCGACAATTGCGAAAGGCTGGCGTACCCTGTCAGTGGCTCCCTGCCGCAGACAATGGTAAATTTGTCGCCGCCACGCGCCTCAGCGATCACTCACCCTTCTGGGATCGCGGCTATCGCGCCATGATGGTGACAGATACGGCCTTTTTACGGAATCCTCACTATCATCAACCGGGCGATCGCATTGAAACCCTAGACGTCAACAAAATGGCAAGTATTTGTGAAGGCTTAGCAGCGGGATTGCGCCGTCTGTAGTCCAACTTAAGTCCAAACTTATTCCGCCACTGAGTCAATTCGATGTAAAAACTCCAAAGGCAAGCCATCCGGATCCGCTGCGAAGGTAACGCGATAGGTCAATTCACCAATGGTCTGTATTTGAGGCAGCAGCAACACACAAAAGGGTAGCGATTTCTCTAGCAGCGTTTTGCGCCACGCATTCAGCCAGTCTTCGAGCGATCTCCCCTCCAAATCTTCCGTCAGATCAAACGACAGATGATAGTACCCCACATAATGCTCATCGCCAAATGCATCAGGGGCAGGTTTGGGCTGAGGAATTTCAATCAGCTCTAGTCGCCCTGCGGTACCCATCATCCAGCAGGCTAGGGTGTAGCCTGTCGTAAAGCGCTCTTGTACCGCAAAACCTAGGGTTTCGTAAAAGGCGATCGCCCGATGAATATCCGAAGTGCGCATCGACATATGGTGGGCACGCATTCTGAACAACCACCTAACACTATTCAAAAAATCGGGAATACGGCGAATGATTGGGCAACCCAGGCTCTTTGTCTAGCAAAAAATTGACGACTCTCCACTGCGGATCTTCACTCGAACCTGGCCCAAACTCGACAGGCAGACCATAGAGCCGGAGCAGCCCGGCATGGCGTCCATTATTTTTATCACCAGGAGCAGTTCGTTCTAGATAGGTGCCCAACAACGCTTGATATCGGTGGGCAATCACTACGCGAGTCGCCCGAAAACCTTCAGCATAGAGACGATCAAGTGCCTCATGAATTTCAAACCAAATGCCATCTGGGTGCGTGTGCTGCCGATACCATTCCCCTTCCCACTGCCGCCAGTGCCGACCCGACTGAAGATGCACTAGCTCCTCAGTTTCAGAATTTGCTTCAAAGGCTCCGTGTCTGTGACACAGATAAGTATCTGTCAGCATCAGTGCAGGCAGCACCTGACGACAGTGAGGACAGCTAATCTCAGGTCCAAAAATAGGATATTGCAACACCGCGTGCATCATGGAGAGCTGATCGGGTTAAGAACGCTGCACGTTGTCAAGATTGGAATCATTATAACGGGGTTTAAAGCAGTCAGTCAGAAATGACCGTCAGAAAACAGCAGCAAGCCAGCGTTCGTCTTTATGATGGGTTGATGCTCAATTTTATGGGCATCCAGCTCTCCTATGCTTCCTTCAAAATCTATGCTCGAAGATACTCAATCCAATGCCATAGAACCAAACGCTTCCCCTCTGTATTGGTCGGCTCCAGACTGCTCAGCGGCTGCTTTTATTGCGCCCAATGCCACTCTCGTGGGTCAAGTGCTGCTCAAAGAAGGATGCAGTATCTGGTATGGAGCCGTGCTGCGAGGAGATGTAGAACGCATTGAAATTGGTGCCCATAGCAACGTCCAAGATGGTGCAGTTCTCCACGGCGATCCAGGACAGCCTACAGTTTTAGAAGACTATGTGACCATAGGCCATCGTGCAGTGATTCATTCTGCCCATATCGAGTCTGGCAGTCTCATTGGCATTGGTGCCGTCATCTTAAACGGGGTGCGGATTGGGGCAGGCAGCATTATTGGGGCAGGAGCCGTTGTGTCTAAATCGGTGCCGCCTCGTAGCCTATGGGTGGGGGTACCTGCCAAACTGCTACGAGATCTTAATGAGGCAGAAGTTAAAGACCTCATAGAACATGCCAAACGCTATGAAAAACTGGCGCTGGTACACAGCAATCAAGGAACAGACTTAGGATTTATAGCGTCCTAGCTGGCCTTTGCAAAAGCTAATCTACTCAAAAATCGTAACAATTCTCGTTTCAAAATCAGCCGAGTGTAGGAAGATAGAGACAGGTTCTTGAAGAGAAGCGTAACGCGAGGTCTACCGCAATGAATTTTGACTTTCGGATTTTGATTGTGCTTCTGCCTTTACTTTTAGCCGCTGGCTGGGCTGCGCGCAACATCTTGCCCTATGCCCTCAAGCAGCTCAACGGCATGCTCAATAAGTAGTCATTTAGATTACTTTGTTTTGATGAAGGGTCGACTGTTTTATATTTCTGAGACGGTCGGCTCTTTTTTATGGGCTAAGCTTAGTGCTGGGCAGTTTTTCCATCGCCGCAGGATAACGGGTCGGCGGATTTAAAAATCCTCGGATGTGGCGCACAATTCTTTGCTGCTGCTGCAAGTCTGTACTAATGGTGCGCGTTACGGCTAAGCGTCTACCAGATGCCATTTTTAAGCTCACGCGATAGAAGCGAGTGCCCAGCAGCTCTACTGTATTCACCTCAACGGCTTTCACATCAACCATCGGATGCTGCGCTGCTACTCTGTGACGCAAAAGGTGTTGCTGATGAATGATTAGAGACTGTTGAGTTTTATCGAAGGTTAGCGTTTCTGTAGGTGCCAGCATTGCAAAAATACTGCCGAGGGCAATGCAAAATGCACCAATCCAATCGACGGGAGGCTCAAACAAGAAAAACATAAAAATTCCGGTGCAGCCCGTTGCAACGCTCAGTAGCTCAATGCCAAACAGGCGTTCTTGAATCGTCAGACGGACAGCAGTATGTTGAATGACCTTCATAGTAGGCAGATTATTTTGAGATGCATAGTGCTAGATGGGTTTAGTATGAACCTCGTAAATTGAAATGGTTCATTTACAGTAGTAAATAGGGAATAATTTATTACGGCAATCCGTCAGCCTCAGATGACTCGATCTAATCTGATCTAACCAGAATGCTCAAAAGCAACTCTGAGTAGAATCTATGACTGTGACGTTGACAACGGTCGGGAGAACTGTTTTCGCCCCACTTACCTAAGCGATGCTGCATGAGCTACTGCCTGAACCCAAACTGTAATAATCCCAATAATGCACCGACGGTTTCGGTGTGCCAAGCCTGCGGGTCATCTCTACTGTTGCGCGATCGCTATCGATCTAGCCGCGTCTTAGGGCGAGGGGGCTTTGCGACCACTTTTTTGGCGGTGGATGAGGGCTTACCAGGTCTACCCACCTGCGTGATTAAGCAGCTCCGTCCGGTCTTAAATGCGGCTCATATTTTAGAAATGTCGCGGGAGCTATTTCAACGTGAAGCGGCAACCCTTGGCAAAATTGGCAACCACCCGCAGCTCCCCCGCCTGCTGGACTATTTTGAGCTGGGTCAAGACTTTTATCTGATTCAAGAATATGTGAGCGGTGCAACCCTTCAGCAAGAAGTGCGACGCTCTGGGCAATTTGATGAGGCAATGACGAAGGAGGTATTGCGAGAAGTTTTACCGATATTAGACTATCTGCATCAGCAAAAGGTCATCCATCGAGACATTAAGCCCGCCAATATCATCCGTCGCATCATTGACAAAAAACTGGTGCTCATTGACTTTGGCGCAGTTAAAGATCAGGTCAATCAGGCCGCTGCCGATAACCCAGACCACACGACGCTCACCTCTTTTGCGGTGGGAACCCCTGGCTTTGCGCCGCCAGAACAGATGGCAATGCGACCTGTTTATGCCAGTGATGTCTATAGTTTGGGCATTACCTGTATTTATCTATTGACGGGTAAATCCCCTAAAGATTTGAACTATAACCAATCAACCGGAGAGCTAGAGTGGCAGAGCCGCGTGAAGGTCAGCCCTCGCTTCCAACGGCTGCTAGAGAAGATGCTGGAGGTTTCCCTGCGCGATCGCTTCCAGAATGCGAAAGAAGTCTCTAAGGCATTAGCCGATCTTGAGGTGGCTTCGGATCCTACTCCCTTGTCTGGTGTCTCAATGTATACGAGCGATCGCCCAACCCAGCGCTCAACAACAGCAGGCAGCGGCGGCATTGCAGGACGAAGCGCTAATGCAGGGCGACCGGCTGCTCGCTCAGGCGCACAGGACCCAATGGCGGATTCTTTCTCTAAAATAGTGGCTCGTAAAAATACTGCTCGCTCTGCGGGTGGCGCTGGCGGCGGAACAGATCAAACGGGCGCAAGCGGACGCAAAAGCATCATTAAATTGAGTCCTCAAGGGCTACTGCAAGCCTACGGTCAAGGCAAGCGAGACTTTAGCGACCATGACTTAAGTAATTTGTCGATGCCTCGGGTGCAGTTATCTGGCGCTATTTTCCATGAGGCTCAACTGCAAAATACAGATTTACGGGGCGCTGACCTAAACGGGGCTAATTTAGGTAAAGCGAGTCTCGTCGGTGCAAATTTACGAAATGCAAATTTGCAGGATGCCTACTTGAGCTACGCAGACCTAGAGGGTGCAGACCTACGCGGATCTGATTTGAGCAGCGCCTACCTCAGCAATGCCAACCTCAGGGGTGCAAATTTGTGCGGTGCAAACTTAACGGGCGCAACGCTCACGGTTTCACAGCTCAATTTATCTCACATTAACTGGATGACGATTTTACCCAATGGCAAACGCGGCAGAGGTCTTTGGTAAGGCGCAAACAAACCCTATTGTCTTGACCCAGGCGCTGAAGGAATGGGCGATCGCCATTTCAGCCCTCCGTTCGGGTTCACAGATTTTGCTACTCCGTAAAGGCGGCATCCGCGATCCCCGTCAGCCTTTTTCTGAGATTCCCCGCAGGGCAGCGTTATTTCCCACTTACGAGCATCAGGTGCCGCACTATCTCAAGCAGCCTGTGGAAATAGCGTCGCCAGATGTTAATGCGCCGATTGTAATTGATACTTGGGCGCACATTACCCACGGTTTTTTGCTCTCAAGCGAAGCTGAAGTGATGGCGCTGCTGCCATTTCATATCTGGACGGCAGAATTTGTAACCGAACGGCTGAAGTGGCGATCGCACCAGCCCCTCCAAGCCCTTCTGCTGAGAGCCTATTCATTGCAGCAGCCTGTGGTGTTGGGGCGATCGCCCTCCCATGCTGGATGCCGTTCTTGGATTCATTTAGAAACACCGATCTTTACGCAAAACTCAATGCCTGCATTATCAGAGCAGGACTATCAAACGCATCTCAAAGCCCTTGAAGATGCGATTCAGTCCGTGAATGATGACTTTAAGCTGAAACCCTTTGAACGAAACTAAAGAAGCGCCACTGCTTTGTAACAATGGCGCTTCTTTTAGTTGTGATTAAATAACGGCCTACTTTAAGTTAGGAGCCTCAATAGGTAGCAGGCTTACCTTAGGAACAATTGCAGCAGTCCCTGCATTGGCCTCTAGTATCCGTGCCAAAGATGGCACCGCCGCCCGCATTCTATCCGTTAGCGCAAGGGTTTTAGCATCATAGATTTGGGTGATGATTTTGGGATACAGGCCAATCCCAATAATGGGAATCAACAGACAGGCAATAATAAAGACCTCTCTAGGCTCCGCATCTGCCAACACCTCATGCTCAATTAGCTCCTTATTTTCAGCCCCAAAGAAAATCTCTCGGAGCATCGAAAGCAGGTAAATGGGGGTCAAAATAACGCCGACCGCAGCCAGAAAGACCACAATCACTCTAAAGGTGACGCTGTAGGCATCGCTAGTAAAAAAGCCAACAAAGACCATTAGCTCTGCCACAAAACCGCTCATCCCAGGGAGGGCTAGGGATGCCATAGAACAGGTGGTAAACATGGCAAAAATCTTGGGCATTTTTTTGCCAACCCCGCCCATTTCTTCCAGAATGAGCGTGTGAGTGCGGTCATAGGTTGCCCCCACCAAGAAAAACAGACTGGCTCCAATCAGTCCATGAGACACCATCTGCAAGACTGCACCACTCAGCCCCAAGTCCGTATAAGAAGCGATCCCAATCAGCACAAAGCCCATGTGAGAGATTGAAGAATAGGCAATCTTTCGCTTCAAATTGCGCTGAGCAAAGGAAGTGAGCGCAGCATAAATGATATTAACCACGCCCAATACTACTAGCGCTGGCGCAAAGTAGGCATGGGCACCAGGCAGCATCTCCACATTCATGCGGATGAGGGCATAGCCACCCATCTTGAGCAGAATACCCGCCAACAGCATGTGAACCGGAGCCGTGGCCTCACCGTGGGCATCTGGGAGCCAGGTATGGAGCGGCACAATGGGCAGCTTAACGGCATAAGACACTAAGAGTCCGCCATAGACCAATAGTTGGAATGTAAGCCCGTATTCCTTTAGCCCCAGGGTGTGCATATCAAAGGTGACGGTATCGCCGTAGAAGGCCATCGCCAGTGACGCCACCAAGATAAATAGAGAGCTGCCTGCGGTGTACAGAATAAACTTAGTCGCAGCGTAAAGCC
>JAGVDA010000335.1 GCA_020058975.1 Thermosynechococcus sp. WC_1
CGGCTACTCCTGCAAAATTGACAGCCTCTGTTCCCCTCACTCCGCCTAAATCTGTGACCAAATCCCTTGCTTTGCCTCAGAAAGCGGTAGAGCCTGCGATCGCCGCCGTTCCAGCAAAAGAATCTACTAAGGCTCCTGTAGCTCCACTCAAGCCAGGAGAAAATGCGTCGCCAGCATCTGTAGAAGCAGTAAAGGCGATCGCCGCACCCTCCGTTGTCATTGTGTCCTTTCAAACCCCAACCTATGCCGTCCGTATCTTTAGCGAAGCGGGGCACCTGCGCCTAAACTTATTTAATCGAAAAAGCCAGCAGCTTGCCTTAGATTCCGTTGCCGTAGAGAGCAAAAACTCAGGTGAAAAAACAATCTATCGCTATGGCAGCGACTTAAAAGTGACGATTGCTGTACCCACAAAAGGAACACCCACGTTAACCACCGCGGCCCTCGGCAATACGCTCCAAGAAGAAGCTGAAACAGCCTCAGCCGCAGCCAACACAGCACCAAACCAATGATTGGTTTAGAAAATAGTTCCAACAACCAGTGAGGGTTTCTCTCCTAAAATCGCTACGGTTAACCGCAATTAAAAGGCTCGATTTGTAGAAGGACTTTTGTAAAGATATAAAAGTAATCAGTCGAACACAGGACAACAGCAATGACAACCTTCTCTCTCGAATCGGTTTACGGCTGGTATCGCAATCTAGTTGCCAATCCTAAGTATCGATGGTGGGTCATTGCGGGCACCATGCTCTACCTCTTCAGTCCGTTTGATATTGCGCCCGACTTTATCCCCTTTATTGGTCAAATTGATGATGCGATCGTCGTGACGTTATTAGCGACAGAACTCGCCCAAGTGCTGAAGGAGCGTAGCAATACCTTTAAGCAAAACAAAGCGGGTCAACCTGTCGCTGAATCCGCAGCACCCGTTGATGTCCAAGCCGTTGAGATTAACTAATCTCCTTCTTCTGCCCAAAAACCCAAAAAGGAGGACTTTATAGTCCTCCTTTTTGGGTTTTCAAGTTACTGGTAACTTAAAGATTGAGATTCTAATCTTTATAAGCAGCAGCTCTAGAACTTGCTTCGGCTTCAGAGACTGTCTTCGGTGCGCTAAAAACGGCATTGTAGACAAATCCAGCAATCACAGCGCCCACAATTGGTGCCAACCAGAACAGCCAGAGTTGAGCAATATGCTCAGTCCCTGCAAACAGAGCCACCCCTGTACTCCGAGCAGGATTGACGGAAGTATTGGTAACAGGAATGCTAATCAAGTGAATGAGCGTTAGCCCTAAACCAATGGGCACAGGTGCAAACCCTTGAGGTGCGCGGGCATCCGTCGCGCCTAAAATGATGATTAGGAAAAAGAAGGTCATGACCACTTCTGTTACCAATGCCGCAAACAGAGAATAACCACCAGGTGAATATTCGCCAAATCCGTTTGTCGCCAGTGGGTTAGACCCAGATAGCTCAAACCCAGCTTTGCCGCTGGCAATGAGGTAAATAATACCGCCACCCACAACAGCCCCAACGACTTGAGCAACAATGTATGGCAGCAAATCTTTAGCAGGGAATCGCTTTCCAGCCCATAGGCCGAAAGAGACAGCCGGATTAAAGTGACCACCCGAAATATGACCCACTGCATAGGCCATGGTCAAAACCGTCAAACCAAAGGCAAGAGAAACACCCACAAATGCAATCCCTAGCAATAGGGTTGCTTCTTCACCCTTTGGCCCAAGTTTTGCGGTAAATGCAGCGGCTAGCACGGCGCTACCGCAGCCACCTAATACCAGCCACAAGGTACCCAGAAATTCTGCAACTAATCGACTTACAAGAGGCATACTTAACTTCACTCCCATGTACTTCACTAAGATTAAAATCATGATCATCTGACCACGATTTTGCAAGCCCCCCTTAATTTAGATGCTGCTATCCTTGATACAGCTAGAAAACCAGCTTAGGGCGTTTGCTTTTTTTGCGCAAATTTTATTCGCTTAACTCAAGACATTTTTTATAAAGCTGTAACAATCCCGTAACGCTATACATGACATTTATAGTCGCTGCTGACTATCGGTTCGCGGGTTTAGAGAGACTGAATCAACCGCAGCAGGTCATCCGTTGATGTTTTGCCACTCATGTCAGCACCTTCTAAGAGACTATCGGCTAAGTCGCGTTTGTGCTGATGCAGCTCCACAATTTTTTCTTCGATGGTGTCTTTGGCAACTAGACGGTAGATGGTGACGGGGCGCTTTTGCCCAATGCGGTGGGCGCGGTCAGATGCCTGGTCTTCTACGGCTGGGTTCCACCACGGATCCATATGAATCACGTAGTCGGCAGCGGTGAGGTTTAGACCCGTGCCGCCTGCCTTGAGGCTAATTAAAAAGACGTCGCCTTGTCCAGCCTGAAAGGCATCCACGCGCTTTTTACGGTCTTTAGCAGGGGTGCTGCCATCGAGGTACTGATAGGCAATTTTTTGAGAATCTAGATAGCCTCGAATAATATGCAGATGGTCTACAAACTGGCTAAAGACCAACGCTTTATGGCGGTTCTCGATTAGTTCACCCAGCACTTCGCCAAAAAGCTGAAGTTTGGCGCTGGAAATCTGGGCATCGGGTGTGACTAGCCGCGCATTGCAGCACGATCGCCGCAGTTTCATAATTTCGGCTAAGACCTGGAGGTGTTTGGCTCCGGCTTCAGCGTTGCTGTCAGTTAGTTTGGCGATCGCCGACCGTCTCAATGCCTCATAAAACGCCATTTCCTCTTTGCTTAGCTCAACGTGGAGCGTAATTTCGGTGCGGTCGGGTAGTTCTTGCAGCACCTGATTTTTGGTGCGGCGCAGTAAAAACGGCTGGATTAGCTTTTTGAGCTTGCTCCGCGCCTGTTTATCTTGCTGACGCTCAATGGGGTTGGCAAAGTTGAGATTAAAGTTATCTAGAGAACCCAATAGCCCTGGATTAATAAAGCGAAACAGATTCCAGAGTTCGCCCAAATGGTTCTCAATAGGGGTGCCCGTGGTCAAAATCTTAAACTCGCCCTGAAGACTCATAGCGGCCTTAGAGCGCTTGGTGGCGAAGTTTTTAATGGCTTGGGCTTCATCTAGCACAATGGTTTGCCACTTCACCTTTGCCAGCATCTCCGCGACATCTTCTTGCTGAAGCAGACCATAGGTACAGACCAGCATGTCAAAAGGCTGGAGGTTGTCGAGCAGCTTTTGGCGATCGCCAATGCCAAACTGAATCGGGTTAAGCGTCGGTGCAAATTTTTCAGCCTCTGCCATCCAGTTCATGCCCACCGACGTGGGAGCAACAATTAGTGTAGGGCCATCTACGGCGCGGGTTAAGATGACCGCTAATGCCTGAAGGGTTTTGCCCAAGCCCATGTCATCCGCAAGGCATGCGCCCACGCCCCAGTGAGCCAACCGCGCCAGCCACTTAAACCCATCGAGCTGATAATCTCGTAGTTCGGCCTGAAGGGTGGAGGGGAGTTCTGGCTGAAGGGTCTGCATTTCCTTCATGCGCTGGATGTGGGCTTTCCAGTGTTTATCAGCCTTGACGTTGCCCACTTCGTCCATAAAGTCTTCTAGGGCGATCGCCGCCAAAGGATGAAACCGCGCCCCTTTGCCCTGGGCTTCAGAAAAGGAGCGAAATTCATCGAGGCGCTTGCGAAACTCTTGCGTGAGTGCCAAAAACTGCCCGTCCCCAAGCTGAAGAAATCGACTCGGAGACTTTTCCAGGAGCTGAAGCAACTGCTGCATATCTAGCACCAGATTGTCGTCTAGCTTCAGTTCGCCCGTGGCCTCAAACCAGTCTTTCTGACGGTTAATGTTGATATTAAAACTGCCCAGCCCAGCCTGATGCGCCACCCGCATCTTTTCGCCCTCAGGCCACTCAATAATGGCGGCATCCCCTAAGTTTTGAAGATCTAGCAGCAGCTCTAAACAGTCTTCTGGATCTTCAATCAGCCATTCTCCCTCTTCGGTATCGTACTGGCTCAAAATCGGGCAAGATTCTACTACCGCCTTTGCTAACTTTTTTTCTTCTCGGAGGTTGCGATTGGTTTGCAGCCGCTCGCCCTCAATTTCAGCAATGACGGTTTCGCCCCCAATGCCAGGTCTAAAGTAAGGTCCCCCTTGGGCAAAGGGACGCGCCATTACCGCCACCTTAAGCCCACCTCCCGCAGGCAGCAGATGGACATGGGGGGTCGCCTCCGATGGAACTTCCTTCGCGTTCTCTACGCCGCCCCCAATATCGGAGTGGACTGTGACGACCCCAGACACGCCATTAATGGCAGCCAACACCCGATCTTTTGCAGATTCCGGCACTTCGAGCCGATTTTTTGCGCCTAAAATCTCGGCGATGCGGCGATGCTCAGCATTAACCTCAATCACCTTCAGGCGCGTGGGGGTTTCTTTAATCACCAGAACCGACTGCTCACCCTTAATCGCAGGCAAAAACTCTAAGGTAAGCCAATCTTTTTTACTTTTTTTGACCAGCAGTTCTGGCTCCCCTTTCACAATCTCAACTCGCGTGGTAGGAGAATCTTCCCAAAACACTAGCGGGTGCCCAATGAGGGCAGCAATTGCCTTTTCGCTAAAGTCATACTCCACGGTGCCATAGTAGCGGTGAGACGCATAATCGCTTTCAATTTGCTGACACACCCTGCGATCGTGGGGCGTAAGATAGTCAAAGCTTTCTGGGTTGTCGTGTAGGCGCTTTAGCGCAACGGGTCGGCCTTTCGTCCAGGCACCCTTTGCCGAAATCTTTTGTTCGCGGGGCTGAAGCATACAGTGATTCGACATAAACGTCACCAGCCAAATTAGCCGCTGAGGTGTTTCGACGGCAGCTTTAGCAGAAGTTGCCGCAGGGGAAGGACTGCTGAGGTTGGCTAAGGCATTAAGGCAAATCTCCCAAGATTCTCTGGGCTGAATCAGGTTAACTAAGGTTTCAAGGTTGCCGTTGACCTGCCTAAAGGCGGCAGCTTGGGCACCATAAGCGCTCACAGAATCGACACGGGACAGCAGTTCAGCCGCCTCCATCGCCAGCCAGCGATAGCCTGAAGATTCTGCCTCTCGATATAGCGGTTCTATGAGCATAGGCAAATGCGCTCTAGCCGTCTCGACATCAACCCAATAGAGGCACATTGCGCTCAAAAGGGTTTCTACACTATTGCCCGCTTGGTAGGGTGCAATGCCAGAATTGATGATGAAATTCTTAGCAGAAAGGTTGCCCTGCTGCACTTTGATCACGCTAACGAGTAGTCGATATAAACTTCCTAGCCAATGGTTGGGCTGTTTTGCCATAAGAGTGGCATATTCTTCTGCCTCTTGCAGACGCGCCGCTGAACCCTCCTTAATCAGCGCCAGCACAAACAGCACGCCGCTGAGGGTATCAAAATAGGCTTTGCGCTTGCCCGTAGATTTTCGATAGGCTTTGAGAGACTGCGTGTAGTGGGCGATCGCC
>JAGVDA010000326.1 GCA_020058975.1 Thermosynechococcus sp. WC_1
CGATACCATTACTAAGCGTAGCGCGGGGCAACGAGATCGGATACAGTCAAACTACAGCAGTCTTTAGAAGATAATTACAGTGACGCAGCAGAAGTATCACGCCAAAATTTATGTAACTTTGCGGCCTTCGGTTTTAGACCCGGCAGGCGCTGCGGTGCAGTCTGGTTTAGGGCACTTAGGCTACGACAATGTGGAGCAAATTCGCATTGGCAAGTATATTGAGCTAAATATTACAGCCGAAACCCAGGTGCTTGCCGAGGCGCAATTAGATCGCATGTGCGATCAGCTTTTGGCAAATACGGTGGTTGAAAACTATCGCTTTGAGCTGACGGCGATCGCAGCGCAACCAGAATCCGCTACCGCCGCAGCAGGAGCTTAACCCATGAATTTTGGCGTAGTGGTCTTTCCTGGCTCTAACTGCGATCGCGATATGGCGATGGTGTCTCGCGATCTTTTGGGTCAGCCGACCCGTATGGTTTGGCATGAAGAAACGGACATTAGTGACTTAGACGTAATTGTCATCCCTGGTGGGTTTAGCTACGGGGACTATTTGCGCTGTGGGGCGATCGCCCAATTCTCCCCCGTGATTCAAGCAACCAAAGCCCATGCTGCTGCTGGCAAATGGGTGTTGGGCATTTGTAATGGTTTTCAGGTGTTGACGGAGGCGGGGCTATTGCCTGGTGCTTTAGTACGGAATCGGGATCTGCACTTTATCTGCGATCGCGTCCCCCTCAAGGTTGAGCGTACCGATTTACCGTGGACTTCTGCCTATCAGCCTCAGCAGGTTATCACGTTGCCGATCGCTCACGGCGAAGGCTGCTATTATGCAGACGCTGAAACCATCGCTGAACTTGAGGCCAATCATCAGGTTGTGCTGCGCTACTGTGATGCTAAAGGCAACCCAACAGAAGCGGCGAATCCCAATGGATCGCTCAATAATATTGCGGGTATCTGCAACCGCCAAGGCAACGTAGTGGGCATGATGCCCCATCCCGAACGGGCTTCGGATCCGGCGTTAGGTGGTGTTGATGGACTACTGCTGTTTAAGGGATTACTGGCGTGTGTGTAGCATTGCTCATCAACAAGTAATTTCATGCAGATAATGGAGAAGTCATAAACCGACGCTCACGGTCAGCCGCATAGGCAATGCAGGCTTTCAAGTCTTCTCGCGTCAGATCGGGGAAATCGTCAAGAATTTCCGCTTCAGTCATCTCGGACGCTAGATACTCAAGCACTTCATAAACCGTAATTCGCAAACCCCGTACACAAGGCTTACCGCCGCGTTTATTGGGTTCAACCGTGATGTGGTTTCGGTAGTTCATCGCTGAAATTATCGCCATTATGATCTCGACCTTGGCAAAATCTTAGACTATTTTTAGTGGGCGATCGCTATGGCTTTTGCAAAAACTGAAGGTAGTCTTGTGTCAGACTGCTAACCGCTAAGTCATAGAGCACTTTGCCATGTTCTGGCGTAGCCAAAGAAGGGTCAGAACCCATACGTCCGTCAGGGTAGTGGCGACGGAAGTCGGCTGCGCCATAAATAGGGTGGCCTTTAGCAACTTCTGGATTGAGTTCGGCGATTTTAATGGCTTCAGGGTACACAAACTGCGTCACGGCAACTTCGCTCGGGGTGGCGTGGGAGCCTTCCTTGTCGCCATACAGATCCTTCGCTTTGCGATACACCTCAGAACACATATACCAGTTGGCAACCACACACTGCACGCGATCGCCCTCTAGGATCTGCAAATCTGCAAGGGTGGCGTAAACCTCTGAAAACGCAGCTTTGAGGGTGGCGACATTGCCACCATGTCCATTGATAAAAAAGAACTTGCGGAAGCCAGAGCGGGTGAGGCTGACCAAATAATCTCGAATTACCAAAATAAGCGTGCTGGGGCGAAGGCTCATGCTGCCAGGGAAAGCGGTGTGATGGAGCGCCATACCCACGTTAATCGTAGGGCCAACCAGCGCCTGGGTTGCTTCGCCCACGCCCTTGGCAATCACTTCAGCACAAATCGCATCGGTGCCAATTAAACCCGTAGGGCCATGTTGCTCTGTGGAGCCAATCGGTAGAATAATGCCTTGAGAGGTTTGCAGATAGGCTTCAACTTCAGGCCAAGTGGAGAGGTGGAGCTGCATAGATTGCCTCGTTGAGTCGTACCTTACAGTGTGAAGCATACAGAAATGGCGCGCAAACGATTTGTGATTGAGATGGGGATGGGAGTAGACCAACATGGTCAAGACTCTACCGTGGCGGCAGCTCGCGCGGTACGAAATGCGATCGCCCACAACGCCCTCCCTGGCATCTGGGAAGTGGCGGGTCTGGCGCATCCCAATGAGATGAGCATTGAGGTGAAGGTGGCGGTGCCGTTTCCTGAAACTGTTCGCGAGGCAGAGGTATTGGCGGTGCTGCCCTTTGGGGAAAAGACCTTAACGGTAGAGCAGGGCGGCATGATTGTAGAAGGCAAGGCCATTGCTGAATTTAATGACAAGAATGACGACATGTACGTGGCGATCGCCGCCGTCACGGTCTATGTCGAAGTTGCAGAGCGGTGATGCGAAGAAGCGTTGTTCTAGGGGCGCTATGCAGCCTTGGAATTGGCGTAGCACTTGGAGCGGTGGGGCTTTCAAGGTTTTTAGGCTCATCCTCCCTGGCTCAACCAAAGCAAACGCTTTTGATTTCTGCTGCTGCCAGTCTGCAAAATGCGCTGGCTAGGGTCGATCCGCTTTTTGTGCAGCATTATCCTAACGTTAAGCTGAAGTATAACTTTGGCGCTTCGGGTGCTTTGCAGCGGCAGATTGAGCAGGGCGCACCCGTAGATGTCTTTATTTCTGCGGGGAAGAAGCAGGTCGATGCGCTGCAACAAAAGGGGCTACTTTTGAACGGCACACGACGCAATTTATTGACCAATCGTCTGGTGTTGATTGTGCCTAAACATTCGATGCTTGCGCTAAAAGGGTTTCAGGGTTTAGCCGATTTAAGGGTTAAAAGAATTGCGGTGGGAGAACCCAAAAGTGTCCCTGTGGGGCAATATACTGAGGAGCTATTTCAGAATTTAGGTATTTTGGTACAGCTTAGGTCAAAGCTGGTGCTTAGCAACTCGGTTCGGAGTGTTTTAGCGGCGGTGGAGAGTGGCAATGTGGAGGCTGGGGTTGTCTATGGGACAGATGCCAAGATTTCAGATCAGGTGAAGATAATTTCCACCGCCACAAAAAATCTCTACTCACCTATTGTGTATCCTGTGGGGGTGATCAAAAACAGTCGGAATATGGAGTCGGCTAAAGCCTATGTTCAGTTTTTGTCCAGTCCTGCGGCACAGTCTATTTTTGTAGAAGCAGGCTTTGGGATAGCATCTCCCTAACCATATTCCCGCCAATTCGGTCAAGTCTCCCCAACACTGACATCGCATTTCAAAAGTTATTTTTGCCTGGATAAGGTAGATACATTATATTCGCGCGCTTCAAAAATCTTTAATTCTCTGCATGTCGTCTTGGCTGCTACGCAATCTTCTTTCACCATCTGCGCAATCCCACCGCGCGTTTCGTCTTGATAATATCGCAGCGTATGGTTTTCATCCGTGTAGAGACCCAGCAAAGTTCGATATCCCTGATCCACTTCTCCAATAATCTTGCACTTCACACCACTTTCCTTTTCGCAATGCTCAATTGCTTTTGCTTTGGCTCCAGCGAGCGTCGGAAAACCCGTAACAACTGCCACATTATTCCATTTTGGTGCCGCGTTTTGCGGCCACGCAACAGCGAGATAGGTTCTAGTTGTTGATGCACTTTCATCAATCGTGCTCAATCGACTTATCGCGGTGTCAAAATTGGACAAAACTTTGCATTTTGTGTTCATAGCAAGACATTGTTCTTTCACACGCGCTGCACCTTCGCTTTGGCTTTGTTCAGCCGTCCAATATATTCTGCCGGACTCGGTCTGGTATTGCACAAGATACCCGTCACTTATTTCCTGGCCGATTTTACATGGCACACGCGTATCAAGTTTGCATTGGTCAAGCAGTTTCTTTTTCGTATTTTCGTACCCTTTAGTACCACTGATCAGCCACGTTTTTCTTTGCCATTTTTGATCAACCACTTTTGTTGGCCATGCGATCATCGCATGGGTTTTTAATACCGAAGCGATGTTAGTCGGTCGATAAAACTGAGTACGATCCTGTCTTTGCCCAGATTCAGACTCTAGCCAAGGCTTAGCCGTGACACTTCTGAAGACAGAACATTTACCACCGCTTTTACTGCAACTAGCTTTCACTCCACTGGTTGCATCATGGGGTTGATCCCCCCACTGCCACCAAAGATAGCCGCTCTGATCGCGCGCGATCGCAATCGTTCCTCCTCTTCCATTTCCAGCAACTTTGCAGCCATCCCCCATCATTTGCGTACACATTGCTAATGCCGACCGATCTGCATTTTCATAGGATACGCGGTCGTCCCAAACGGCCCACACATCATTCGCTTCGGCATGATGAACCACAGACAAATAACTGTTAACCCAAAATTGCCTCGGGGGTGGCGGGGCCTGCGGTGTTTGTTGTTGCTGTTGTTGCTGCTGCTGTTGTTGAAATTGTTGACGATTAATTTCCTCAACATCGCGTGCGGACTGAGCTTGCTGTTGATGCATACAGTCCTGCTCACTGGTTCCATATCCACATTGTGCAGATACAGGAGCAGATAAAATACTAAGGTTAGCAAACCCAAGTACGACAAGTGAGCCAAGTACGGGGGATAACTCTTCCACGAAAAAACCTCTAGGCTGCCGCGCTGATTTTAACACAAGGGTATAGAGCTGATTTTGACAGATTCTGCACGAAAATTTGCAGTAAGGCTCAATCGAATAATCTGATTTTACCTGTTAGCAATTGATACATCATGCCTTGTTTAAGTGGGCAGGTTTTGATGAGATTTTCTTCTAGATCCGCGATCACAGTATCCCTCTCAGAGAAAATAGTGGCGATCACTAAACGTTCAAATAACAAACTTCAACAATGCCCTCCGATCTCTCCCCCCTCTGGATTTCGCTTAAGGTTGCGGCGATCGCCACCCTCATCACCCTCTGCTTAGGACTGGCGATCGCCCACTGGATGCTGAGCTACAAAGGCCGCTGGAAAGCGCTGTTAGAGGGCGTATTGATTGCGCCGTTGGTCTTGCCGCCAACGGTGGTGGGTTTTTTGCTATTGATGCTGTTGGGTAAGTCGGGGGCTGTGGGGCAACTGCTGCCGCCAGCGCTGAGCATTGTGTTTACCTGGTATGCCGCTATTTTGACAGGGATTGTAGTGGCGTTTCCGTTGATGTACAAAACCGCTCTGGGCGCGTTTGAGCAGATTGCCCCAACGTTATTACAGGCGGCTCGTACCCTAGGCGCAAGTGAGCTTAAGATTTTTTGGCGAATTACGCTGCCGCTGGCATTGCCAGGAATAGTCGCAGGTGCAACTTTAGCCTTTGCATGTGCCTTGGGGGAGTTTGGAGCTACGCTGATGCTGGCAGGGAATATCCCAGGGGAAACGCAAACCATCCCTATGGCGATCTATTTTGCCGTGGAGGCTGGCGATAACCAGGCCGCATGGTTTTGGTCGGGGGTTATTTTAGGGATTTCTTTGCTTGGTCTGACGGTGGTGAATGGCTGGCTGGCAAAGATGACGGATCGCAAGGGTGGGTTTTGGAAGGGTGGGATTTGGAAGGGCGGATTTTGGCGGATTTTTTGGAATAAGTGCGATGATTTCGGGCTAAACCCGCCCCTACAGCATTCAACATTGAAGGCGCAAAACTCTTCTAAAATAACGGATTCTCAATTAACAGTCGAGATTCAAAAGCGGCTTTTAGGGTTTTCTCTAGATGTCTCTTTTAATACTGAAGGTCAACCCCTAGGCGTGTTGGGGGCTTCTGGTGCAGGCAAGAGTTTGCTATTGCGCTGTATTGCTGGCATTGAAACACCGGATTCAGGTCAGATTGTGCTGAATGGACGGGTGTTGTTTGATGCCGAGAAACGGGTGAATGTGCCGAGCTGCGATCGCCATATTGCCCTTCTGTTCCAAAACTATGCTCTATTTCCGCACCTGACTGCCGCTCAAAATATTGGCTTCGGCTTGCCCAAGGGACTTTCTGCCATTGCCCAACGCCAGCAGATTGCGTTCCACTTAGCGGCGGTGCAGCTTGATGGGTTGGCGCATCGTTACCCTCACCAACTCTCAGGAGGGCAACAGCAGCGCGTGGCTTTAGCAAGGGCTTTAGCTAGTCAGCCAGAGGCGATCTTGCTAGATGAGCCACTGTCGGCACTAGATACCCACTTGCGCCATCAGATTGAATCTCAACTAATCTTGAGCCTAGCCGCCTATGATGGCGTGACGCTATTTGTCACCCATAACCTCGAAGAAGCCTATCGCGTGTGTGACAAATTGATGGTGCTAGAGAGTGGGAGGGCGATCGCCTCCGCACCCAAACGCAATATTTTTGAAAACCCTGAAACCGTCAATATCGCGCGTCTTACAGGCTGCAAAAACTTTTCTCGCGCTAGAGCCACTACCCTGCAATCAATTGAAGCGACGGATTGGGGCTGTACGCTACAGGTCTTAAGCTCAATTCCAAAAAATCTGACGCAGGTTGGTATTCGTGCCCATCACCTTAAGTTCTTAGAAACGGTTTCAGCGACCAAAAGCAGCCAAAGCATTAACGTTTTTCGCTGCTGGCTGAGTACCACCCGCGAGACACCCCATCGAATGACGCTCTACTTAAAGCTCCATTCGCCTTCTCTAAACCCCAAAGACTATCATTTGCAGGCAGAGGTCTTTAAGGAGAAATGGGTTCAGCTTAAAGACCTCCCTCAGCCTTGGTCGATTGAGTTAGACCCACAACAGCTCATGTTGATGACGGAAGAAACATCCCTCAATCTCTAAGCGCCCGTATACACACAAGTCCAATAAAAATCCCCTCCTCGGAGGGGTGCCCGTAGGGCGGGGTGGGTTAGTCAGTTGCGCAACTAACTAACTCAGCCCCTCCGTTGGCATAGCCTCTCCGTAAAAAGATGGAGGGGATTTATGAATCGCTTTGTAGCAAAATTTTTACGGAAGGCAAACTTTAAGACTGGTGTGTACACGGTAGATAACTAAGTGCAGTCTTTACAGCACTTCTATCATCTCTGATTTTACAAATCTGACCTTTGCCAGTTCTGCATACTTATCGTCTTCTGCACGATAGCCAGCGGCACAGGCGACCACGGTGGCATAGCCTTTTTCAGGAAGGTTTAGCACTTTATCGTAATTAACAGGCTCAATCCCTTCCATAGGGCAAGTGTCAACGCCCAGCAGCGCGGCACTGGTCATAAAGTTACCCAAGGCAATATACGCCTGTCGGGTGGCCCATTCGTTGACATTAAAGCTGCGCGCACCATTCACTACATCACTCACCATCATGTTGCGGTAGCCTGCAATAGACTCAATTGGCATACCGCGCACTTCAGCCGTTCGTGCCACAAAGCGATCGACATCAGCAGCCGTCAGATTTTTCTTGATGGTGAACACCACATAATGAGAGCAGTCTGTGACCTGTGCTTGGTTCCAAGACAGCGGCTTCAGCTTTTCCTTGAGTTCTGCGCTGGTGACAATCAAAAATTTCCAGGGCTGTAGGCCGTAGGAAGAAGGCGTTAGCACTAAAGCATCTTCTAAGGCCGACCAAACTTCAGGCGCAATGGTCTTAGTGGCATCAAACTTCTTGGTTGCATAACGCCAAGTGAGCGCATCTAATAGGTCTGGGGTTGAGATAGGTTTCATAGATAAAGAATTATTGCACTTTGGTTCTATTGCTGATCATACTCCACAGATTCTCTCTGACCTGTATGCCAGATCGCCTATAAAACGGGTTTCGGCTTCGCTCAACCCTCAAATCCCTTATTGGTGTGGGTTGAGCGGAGTCGAAACCCAATCCCAGCCTGTAACTTTGTTTATGTCCACTTCCTTCGCCCTCTTTTGCTCTACCCATTGAGGCGGTCAGTCTGTATCAATCAGTTGATTTATTGTTTGGTATAAAAAGTCACAGTTATTTCATCAGCACTGCAACTTTAACCACACAAGTAAAGGTTCAGCGCTTGTCTTTTCGCTGGAGAAAAAATCATGATGATGGATATGGATCGTTCCAAACGCGCAATTGGTACCTTTGCAAGTCGTCTAGAGGCAGAACATGCCCTCAATGCGCTGAGTGATTCAACCTTCCCAATGGAAAAGGTTTCTGTGATTGCTCGAGATGCAGACCGACAAGACACCGTTGCGGGCGTAGAGGTTCAAGAAAATCTCGATAATAAATCCGATGAGGGGGCTGCCACTGGTGCTGTGACAGGTGGCGTAGTGGGTGGCGGCACTGGTTTGCTCGTAGGACTGGGAACTCTTGCAATTCCAGGGATTGGCCCCATTTTGATGGCGGGTGCGGCTGCAACGGCATTGGTGACAACCTTGGCTGGAACCGCAATTGGTGCAGCAGCAGGTGGTTTTGTTGGCGCTTTGGTAGGGCTTGGCATTCCTGAAGATCGCGCTAAAGTTTATGGCGATCGCATGTCAAATGGCGGATATCTCGTCATGGTAGACGGTACCGAATCTGAAGTGGCGAGTGCCCAAATTATTCTGCATAGCAAGGGTATTCAGGACTTTGGCATTTACGATGTGCCTACTACTGCTGTCTAAAGTCGTCAAGATAGCAACTGCATTTTGGCTTGCTTAAGCCGCAATATTTCTGTTTCAAGAAGGTTTAAATATGAATAAATTCATTCCTCTGCTGCTGGGTAGCTTAATGCTGCTGGGTGCCGCTGGCTGTGACAATACAGCAAAAACGAGCGCTGATGCCCCTGGTAGCACCAGTGAGTCACCGATGGCTCCGGATGCTCAATCCGCAGCAAGCACAAAAGATGATGCCATGAGCGACACGCGCAAGGCTCAAGTCGAGTCTGACATCCGCGCTCGGGAGCAGCGAAACAACGTGACTGGTGGTGATGCAGTTAGGGACAATGCAGATCTTCAAAGCCAGGTTCGGGGCAAATTAGAGGCTAATATACCCGCAAGCCAGCTAACGGTTGATGCAAAAGATGGGGCTATAACCATCGCCGGAACGGTTTCTAATCAATCGCAATTAGCAAAGATAGAACCCTTAGCAATGCAAATCAAAGGGGTTAAAAGTGTCGTGAATAAAGTAGCGGTTGCACCCGCAAAACCAAACTAAATTAGATTAAAGCGAACCTTAGAAGTTAGTAGTCTCAGACTGCTAACTTTTTCGTTTGTAGACATTTAGGCTCAACGATCTGCTTTGCAAAACTAGGGTTGTGGCGCTTTCTTAAGTTGAGTCTGAGCAGCTTGGGCGATCGCCACCAGTTCATTCATATCCGGCACCAGTACATTCTCCAGCATCCCAACCCAAAGCAAAAATTCTACATTGCCAGCAGGCCCAGCGAGGGGCGACCAAGTTAGCCCTTGATAGTGCCATCCTAAGTCTTGGGCAGATTTTAAGACTGTGGCGATCGCCCAAGCCTGATCCTTTACATCCCGTACCACTCCTTTACCTACGCGGTCTTTGCCCACCTCAAATTGAGGCTTTACCAGTAATATGGCCTCGCGGGGCGGCAATAGCAATGCCCAAAAAGCGGGCAACACTTTTGTGAGTGAAATAAACGATACGTCCATGACACCTAGATCTGGCCACTGCGCATCTGGCAGATACAGATCTTCAGGCTGAAGGTGCCGTAAATTGGTTCGTTCTTTAAGAACCACTCTAGGGTCTGTGCGGAGCGCCCATGCGACTTGTCCATAGCCCACATCTACGCCATAGACCTGCTTCGCTCCGTTTTGGAGTAGGCAGTCTGTAAAGCCGCCCGTCGAAATTCCGCCATCTAAGCAAACTCGATCTTGCACCGTAATTGGAAAAATCTCTAAGGCTTTCGCGAGTTTTTCGCCGCCACGGGATACATAGGGCGATCGCGCTTTTAAGTGAATTTCTGCATCAATTGGCACATCGGTTCCTGGCTTATCAATCACCTGGCGATTAACCTGCACATCTCCCGCTCGGATGAGCCGCTGAGCCTGTTGCCGTGAATCGCAAAATTCTCGTTCAACCAATAAAAGATCGATGCGCTGTTTAGCCAAGGGTGTTTAGCTTGAAATGAATGCCTTCTACTATTGTGGCATCTTGCGATCGCGACATCTGCACCCATCGTCTAATCAGAGCGCTAAGGTTCTAAGTTGCGTAGGGTATGCTTTCAGTAAGGTGAGCGTCGTTAAAGTAAAACGGTCTTCTAATTTTTCCATCGTAATTTTGACGGTGCCTATGCTTTCTCCGATTGAGTCTTCGTTCAAAACAGACAGCTACATTAACTTGGATGCAGCCAGCCAAGAGTCTGGGGTGACTTTATTTGCTGGCATAGCGGATGGAGCTTCCATCGCCATTCGCTCTCGGTTTGTAGGAGAACGCCTTAATCTCAAAACCTTAGAAACTGCCGCGCCACTCGCTTCTAGCCCCTTACTGATTCGGGCGGGAAGTGACGGCTGTGCCGTTTTATTTCGCTATGGGGTAGCGGTCTTATTTAACCTTAGCTCCGTTGAAGAAGCAGACTTTTTAGAACGATTACAGCCATTTATCTCAGAACCTGCTCAAATATTAGTCTCAGAACAAATTGAGGTGGCGTTTGAATTAGACGCCAAAGAACGGATTGGGCACAATGTAATTTGGCTCAAAGACCGCAGTGTAGAGCGCCTTCAGGTGGTTGCGGATATTTTCGCAAAAAGCATCATTCTTGAATACTACGAGAACCAAATTGCGAAGCTGTTTGAGCGCATTCGACCGTTTGCAGATGCCATCCAGAACCAAGGCGCACGTCGGCCTAAAGATCAGGAGCTACTGCGTCAAATTGGCGGTACGCTGCTGATTCAGCACAAGATGGTGGGGATTGTTGAAGTAGGAGAAAAGCCAGATCCACTCTGGGAACGACCGGACTTAGAGCGGCTCTATTTACGGCTAGAAGATGAGTACGAACTGCGAGAACGCCTGCTGGCACTAGAGCGAAAGCTGACGCTGGTGTCTCGCACGGCTGAAACAGCCCTAGAGCTAATGCAGCATGATAGTAGTCATCGAGTGGAGTGGTATATCGTTGCGCTCATTGTGGTCGAGATTTTGCTTTCGGTATATGAGCTGTGGATTAAGAAAGGATAGGGTTATCCTTATTTTGTTGGGGCTACTCAGACAGCACCACTAAGCTTCATTTAACGAATGACTTATCAAGTTTTTCCTGTTTGCCAAAATACAGGAAGCAACGTAAGCGCCAATCTACAGCCACCAGCTACTACCCCACCACCAGCCCATCTTTAACGTGAATGGTGCGCTGAGTTTTAGCGGCAATGTCTGGCTCGTGGGTCACAATCACAATCGTGATGCCCTGACGGTTGAGTTCTCCTAGCAGGTTCATCACCTCTTCTGAGGTTTCGGTATCTAAGGCTCCGGTCGGTTCATCGGCAAGGACGAGCGCTGGACGATTGACGAGGGCACGGGCGATCGCCACCCGCTGCTGCTGCCCTCCAGAAAGCTGGTTGGGGCGATTGAACAGCCGCTCTGCTAACCCCACCCGCGTCAGCGCTTCTTCCGCACGGGTGCGACGCTTCGGCTTAGGGATGCCTGCGTACACCATCGGCAGCATGACGTTATCGAGGGCAGTGGCGCGGTTGAGCAAATTAAACTGCTGAAACACAAAGCCAATGCGCTGATTGCGAATATAGGCCAGCTCATCATTATTGAGAGTGGTTAAACTGCGGCCTTCTAAGATGTAGTGTCCATCGGTTGGGCGATCCAGGCAGCCCAGAATGTTCATTAGGGTAGATTTGCCAGAACCAGAAACCCCCATGATGGCGACGTATTCACCTTCTTCAATGGCAAGGTCAATGCCTTTAAGCACGGGCACATCCACCTCACCAAGGCGATAGGTTTTGATGATTTGCTCCATCCAGATCATGTTTACCATGATGGTTAATCGCTCCGTAAGGCTGTAATGGGGTCAAGCTGAGACGCATTCCGAGCCGGAATTACGCCTGCGAGTAAGCCCACCACTAAGGCCAAAGCCAGCCCTGCAAAAACAGACCATAGAGAAATCACAAAGGGAAACTTAAACGAGGCTGAGGCGGCAAACGCTAAGCTGACCCCGATCGCCACTCCAATGGCACCACCCGCCAGAGACACCATGATGGCCTCTGCCAAAAACTGACTCAAAACGGCGCTGTTCGTTGCCCCAATCGCCTTACGAATGCCGATTTCACGGGTGCGCTCTACCACTGATACCAGCATGATATTGGCAATACCGATGCCCCCCACGACCAAAGAAATTCCGGCGATCGCACTCACCAAAACCGTAAATAACCCCACCACGCTACTAAAGGTGTTGATAATATCAATCTGACTGCTGATCCGAAAATCGTCAGGGTTCGGCGGAAAAATACCGTGGCGAATCCGCAACACATTTGTTACCTGAAACTGCGCGGCCTCAAGCTGCGCCTGGTCTGCCGCCTTAATCCAAAATCCGCTAATGGCGGTGCCGTTGAGCGAAGCATTCCCCACAATCTGGGATGACATGGTGGTGAGGGGCACATACACGCGGTCATCCTGATCCTGTCCGCCCACAGAACCCTTGGGTTCCATTACCCCTACCACGCGATAGCGTCCAGCCTGAATGCGGACGCTTTTACCAATGGGGGTTTCTCCTGCTGCAAACAAATCGTCTTTTACCTTACTGCCCAGTACCGTGACAGACTCGGCGTTATTGAGGTCATCCTGGGTAAAAAACTGCCCGACTTGAGGCTTAATTTCTTTCACATCAGAGTAATTCAAATCTACGCCTAACACCGAGGTAGAGCTATTTTGCTCGCCGTAGACCACCTGCCCACCCCGCTGCAAAAAGGCCGTCACAGCTTCCGCTGCTGGGGACTGCTGGGCGATCGCCTGGGCATCTTCCCAAGTCAAGGTAGTGGCAGAGCCAGACCCTTGGCTAATGCCGCCCGAACGCGCTGCACCCGATAACACCAGCATGACGTTGGTACCCAACGCCTGAATTTGCTGCTCGGTGGCTTTTTGCACCCCCTGCCCCACAGACGTCACCATAATGACCGAGGCAATGCCAATAATGACCCCCAGCATTGTGAGACTAGTGCGCAGACGATTGCTCCAGAGGGCTTCCAATGCCATCGTCGCAATTTCTAGAAAAGAGATTTTAATGGTGCGAATGCGCTTGGTTTCCATTAAAGGCCACCGCCTCTTCGACCGCCGCCGCCACCAGCACCGCCCAAGCCAGGAAAGACTGAAGGGGTGCGAGAGGCAGGGCGTTCCCCTTGAGGGAAGCTGAGGAGAACGCGATCGCCAGCCGACAACCCAGAAGTAACCACGGTTTTGTCTTCAACGCTAACGCCTGTGACAATTGGCGTAAACCGAGAACGACGACGATTGCCGCTGCCATTTTCCTCGCGATTTCTGCCACTGCTGCTGCGATCACCGCTGCCATTTTCCTCACGGTTGCTACGGCTGCCACTGCGATCGCCACTCCCTCCCCCCGCAAGATAAACTCCAGTCCCTTCGGTCTGCCGCACAATTGCCACGGTGGGCACCACCAGCGCACCTTTAAGAGTGCCGACATTAAACTTGGTGTTGACATTCATGCCCGATCGCAGAAGGTTTTGCGGATCGATCACCGAGGTTTGAACCTGAAAATTCGTGACGTTTTGATCAACCGTTGACTGGGTGGCAACTTGGGTCACAATTCCCTTAAAAAACTTGCCAGAAAACGCATCGGCCTCAATAGTGACGGGTAGCCCCACCTTGATTTTTGGAATGCTGGTTTCGGGTACTTTTACCACCACTTCGTTATTAGAGGCGACGGACAAAATTGACGAGGACGTTGCCGAAGAGATGGTGCTACCAGAGGTCGTTGGCGTGACAAAAGAGCCAGGGTCTGCAAACTTACGAGTGACGGTGCCGCTAAACGGGGCGCGAATGACCGTATCGTTAATCTGCGTCTGAATCGTCTTTAGAGCGCCTTCACTATTCAAAACCTGAGCGCGGGCGGCTTCTATATCTTCAGCACGCGCCCCTGCTGCCTGAAGACTGAGCGCCTGTTTGGCCTGCTCGACTTGGGCGCGAGCTGCCGCAATATCTTCAGGGCGAGAGCCAGACCGCTGAAGGCTAAACGCCTGTCGATTTTGCTCAACTTGGGCACGAGCCGTATCAAAGGTAGCGCGGGAGGTATCGAGATCTCTTAGGGCGATCGCCCCTGCGGTATAGAGCTGCTGATTTTGGCGGTAGGTCAATTCTGCCTGTCGCAGAGTTGCCTGGGCAGAACTGAGCTGCGCCTGCGATTGAGCCACATCTTGAAAACGGTTGCCTGCCAAGAGCTTCGCTAAATTAGCTTGGGCAGAACTAAGCTGCGCCTGCGCCTGCGCTACCTCTTGAGGGCGATTGCCTGCCAAGAGCTTATTCAAGGCAGCGCGCGAAGATAAGAGCTGCGCCTGCGCCTGAACAAACTGCCCCTGAAGGTTGGAGTCATCCATATAGGCTAGAATTTGGCCTACCTCAACGCGATCGCCTTCTTTAACCAAAAGCTGTTTGAGAATGCCAGAGTTTTTAGGACTAACATTTACAGATCGATCAGGCTGTACGGTGCCGTTGGCAGTAATGGTGACGGGTAAATCCAGCTTCTCTACCGTCGCGGTCTGAATTTTGCGTCTGGCTTCTTGACGTTGAGCCGTGGAAATTTGGCTGTAGGTTGCATAGGCTGCAATCGCCAACAGACCTAGCGCGAGTGACCCAACCAACCACTTAGGGACATGGGGCAGCTCCACCCCTTTCAACTTAATCCAGTTAAGTGCCAATGCAAAAACCTCCAAACCCTTTGCGTCGCAGGCATAGGATATATTGCGAAAACACTGCGGCTTTTTAATATTCAAATCATAGAGGGAAAGCATCGAAACTACTATGGATCCAAAATCCCAAATAAAAGTAGTACCAAAGGTCTAATTGCGCTAAGGGGCAATGCTTATGAACAGTCACTGTAAAAAAATCGTGAATTTGAGTGCCATTTGTATAGCATGAGTCTTGACTCAGAGGGCTGAACAGATGACGATGCAACTGGGTAGAAGACTAAGCCCTACCGTAACTAGATAGGTAGCCCCCTTCAATCATGAAAATTCTCCAAACTCAAACCCTTCGAGGGCCTAACTACTGGAGCACGCACCACTCAAAACTCATTCTGGTGCGACTAGATTTAGAAGGGCTAGCCGATCAACAGTCCAATACCCTGCCTAGATTTTATGACGGAATTGCAGCGGCTTTGCCCAGTCTTGAAGCACACATTTGTGTACCAGGATGTCGCGGTGGGTTTTTGAGTCGAGTGCAGGAAGGCGCTCGACTGGGACATATTTTTGAGCGCGTAGCGCTAGAACTCCAAACCCTAGCTGATATGTCCGTGGGGTTTGGCTGCACCCACAAGACAGCAACACCAGGCATTGCCCAAATTATTATTGAGTATCAAACCGAAGCCGCCGGATGCTATGCAGCACGAGCAGCTTTACGACTCTGCCAAAGCATTATAGAAACGGGCATCTACCCCAAAAGTGAGCTACAGAAAGATTTAGATGACTTGGCTCGGCTGCGAACTGAGGCTGCATTAGGCGCAAGCACTGAAGCGCTGGTGCGCGAAGCCGAAAATCGCGGCATTCCCTGGACGCATTTAGAACACAGTGACCTGTTTCAGTTGGGCTACGGTAAATATCAAAAACGGGTTCAGGCTGCGCTAACCTCCTACAGCAGCGTACTGGGCGTAGAAGTAGCCTGCGATAAGCAGCGAACCAAAACGCTCCTAGACAGTATGGGAGCGCCCGTGCCCTTAGGGGTCGTGGTTTATGCCTTCAAAGATTTAGAGGATGCAATTCATCGGCTAGGGGGCTATCCCATCGTCATTAAGCCCTTAGATGGCAGTCAAGGTCGAGGCATTACTATTAATATCCAATCCTGGAGACAGGCGAAAATTGCCTATGATCGCGCCCGTGATGTCTCCAAAGGCGTGATTGTAGAACACTTCTACCAAGGGCGCGATCATAGGATTTTGGTGGTCAATCATAAGGTGGTAGCGGTGGCGGAGCGAGTACCTGCCCATGTGGTCGGCGATGGACGCTCAACCATCGCAGCACTGGTCAAGCAAGAAAACCAAGATGACCGTCGCGGTGAGGGTCACGATAACATGCTCACCCAAATTGAACTGGACGATGCCACCGATGAAATTTTGAGGGAGCAAGGCCATAGCCTCAACACCATTTTGCCGCCAGATCAAATTTGCTACCTCCGAGCTACTGCAAACCTGAGTACGGGCGGAATCGCCATTGACCGTACAGACGAAATTCATCCAGATACCGTTTGGCTAGCAGAACGGGTTTCTCGCATTATTGACCTGGATGTAGCGGGCATTGATGTGATTACAACCGATATCACCAAGACGCTCTCTGAGGCAGATGGCGTCATTGTAGAGGTGAACGCAGCGCCAGGGTTACGGATGCATATCGCGCCCAGTCGAGGGATAGGGCGCAATGTGGCGGCACCTATCTTTGATATGCTGTTTCCGCCTAGAACGCCAACACAAATCCCGATTGTGGCGGTGGCAGGTACAAATGGCAAAGCAACGCCTACGCCCCTTATCGCCCATATTTTTAGTCAGGTTTATGAAGAAGTGGGTTTTACCACCCCTGACGGGATTTATATCGGCGATCGCCCCCTCAAAACCATCAACCCTTCAGCCTCTCAGCGCGCCCAGGTTATTCTGCAAGATCCAACCGTAGAGATTGCGGTTCTAGAAACAGCGCAGGATGAGATTTTACAGTCAGGCTTAGTCTTTGCGCACTGCGATGTGGGCGTGGTCTTAAATGTGGCGGCAGATCAGTTGGGTTTAAATGACCCCAACACAATAAGCTCAATGGCAAGGGTCAACACGGTCATTGCCGAAATGGTACGCCCCAATGGCTATGCCGTCCTCAATGCGGATGATCGACACGTTGCAGCAATGGCTGAACAGGTTGTAGGGAAAGTTGCCTATTTTTCAATGGATTCAGAGAATTGGGTCGTGCGATCGCACATTCAGCAGGGGGGCATTGCCGCAGTCTACGAAAAGGGACATCTGTGCATCTTGCAAGAAGACTGGGTTTATCAGATTGAGCATGTTGCGCAAATCCCCAACGCATTGGGTGGCTGCACGCCGTATCTCATTGCCAATGCCCTCGCAGCAAGTCTGACGGCCTTTGTTTTGGGGGTAAAAGTAGAGCAGATTCGGTCGGCACTGCGCAGCTACACCACCTCAGCTTGGCAAACTGTAGGGCAAACCACCCTATTCAACCCCAATTACTATGACTGCGAGCGAATTAAGCCGTATTTAGACTTCCAAGACGAAACGATTACGACTCAAACAGAACTAAAGCTCAGTCCGTCGCCTGTATTGATTCATGCCAATTCGCTGCCGCCTCTTGCCGCATCTATAGATCTTGAGAGCGCGTTGCGCCTTACAAGGCAAACGGACGAAATCCCTCAAGAGCATTCGCTAAAAGAAAAGGTGCTAGCAGCAGTAGGTTCACATTCTGCAACGGCTGTCTTAAACGGGAGTAGAGCGTTTGATATCCCCAGAATTGAGCCAAAACCAACTGAACCAGCCCATCACGCTCATCCCAAGAAAAACAATCACGCTGAGCCATCACAGCCCAAGAAGGTCTTTGCTAAGTCCAAGCCACGCAGCTTTAAGGCATGGGTTGCCGAGGTTGCCTCTAAGGTGGTGCAGAAGACTGCCAAACAGGCTTTTAACCTAGGGGAAGTGGTAGGCACTGCGGCGATCGCCTTTACTCACATAGCCGCAGATAGGCTGCTCGAGAAAGGCAAAGCACTGGGGGCGATCGCCTGGGAGAAATTTGAAAAGGCAACTCAGCTCGTTGATCCCGCCACCCTCGACCCAGCACTTCAGGATGTTATGGTTCTATGGGGTAAAAATGGGCGATTTGTAGACGAACTGTTTATCTTTCAACAAAACCATACAGGCGTTGACGTTTATCTCAAGAATGGCACCCCTGTTTATATAGGTGGAAAGTTGAATTCACATATAGATGGTCGCTTCAGTTTTGCATTAAGCCAGATTCCTGAGAACCTAGCAAAGGTCAAAGAACGCCCTCATTATCCGTAAGGGCAGGTTGAGCTAATTAATACTGGGCTAGAAAATCTCAGATTTCTCGACAAAATCTGTTCCCACAAAGCCTTTACCCACAAAACATTGTCTTTGCAGACTCAATTAAACTTGGGCTTTGCTTCAGCACAGTGATATTATGCAGCTCTTGGGATTATTTTATGCCTGAGGTAAAACCTCTCCTAGCGCAACAGTTTATGGCAATTTCAACCCAGTATCCAGTAATGGTTATTGGTGGAGCAGAAGACAAAGTCAACGGGTGCAGTATATTAACCGCTTTCTTTCAAAGTGCGGGTGGGACGTTGGCGAAAATCGGCATCATCCCCTGCGCTTCACAAGAACCCAGTGTCGTTGGTGATCGCTACTACCAAATCTTTGAGAAGATGGGCGCTCAGCAGGCGCAGATTCTTGATATTCGACAGCCTCAAGAATGTGATACACAAGGCTGGCTCAATATTTTGGCAGACTGCACCGGTATTTTTGTCACTGGAGGCGATCAGGTGCGCCTGTGTGACCTGATTGGCGGCAGCAAATTTATCGACTCTATTAAAACTAGGATTAAGCTTGGCACCCTCGTATTAGCAGGCACCAGTGCGGGTGCCGCAATCATGGGTGAGAAGATGATTGCAGGCGGCAGCAGCGGAGAATCACCCAATCAGCTATTAGTAGACTTGATGGACGGGCTTGGCATTTTTCCTGAACTGCTGGTCGATCAGCATTTCCATAATCGCAATCGCATGGCTCGGTTGATGAGTGCGATCGCCGCCCACCCCGACAAACTCGGCATCGGCATTGATGAAGATACCTGTGCCGCATTTAAAAAAGATGGAACCTTTGAAGTGATTGGCAAAGGAACAATTACCGTCATTGATCCCGGCAGTTTGACCCATACAAACCATCCTGAAGTTGCCGACCTCACCCCCATTAGTCTGCATAACCTGACCGTGCATGTGTTGAGTCAGGGCGATCGCTATCACTATCAAGACCGAAAAGTTTTGTCCCCAGCCAGACCCTAGAGCCTGAACAATCCTCATGATTGCCAGCATTAACGTCTGCCAATTCATGCCCTGTAGCCATTAATACAGAACTAGGCATTCAATTTGAAATTAATTAAGGTTTAAACCTCAAGCTGCTCAAAGCAACGTTAGACTCTCTAGACATCAGCTTTGAATTGTCTTAAGCATCCTGTGGAACTCGCAGAGACTATCTCTACCTTTATGAAAATTCTCCAGACTCAGACGCTCCGAGGCCCCAATTACTGGAGCATCCGCCGCTCAAAGCTCATTCTGGTGCGACTGGATTTAGAGGAGCTAGCCCATAGCCCTTCAGATACCCTGCCTGGATTTTATGACGGCCTTGTGGCGGCGCTGCCTAGCCTAGAAGAACACTTTTGCTCCCCAGGGTGTCGCGGTGGTTTTTTGAGCCGGGTCAAGGAAGGCACCATGATGGGGCACATCCTGGAGCATGTGGCACTGGAGCTTCAGACTTTAGCCGACATGCCCGTTGGGTTTGGTCGCACCCGCGAAACGGCAACGGATGGGGTCTACCAGGTGGTGATTGAGTATCAAAATGAAGAGGCAGGGCGCTACGCGGCAAGAGCGGCACTCCGTCTCTGTCAGAGCATTGTAGAGACAGGCGCTTACCCCAAAGAAGAGCTGGAAAAAGATTTAGATGATCTGGCTCAGTTTCGGAATGAGGCGATTTTGGGCGCAAGCACTGATGCCTTAGTGCGCGAAGCCGAAAATCGCGGCATTCCCTGGACGCATTTAGAAACCTGCGATCTGTTTCAGTTTGGCTACGGGAAGCATCAAAAGCGGGTTCAGGCTGCACTCACCTCTAAAAGCAATATTCTGGGGGTAGAGCTAGCCTGCAATAAAGAAAATACGAAAAACATTTTGACCCAGTTTGGGGTTCCTGTCCCGTTGGGTAAGGTGATCTACGCATTTAGTGAGCTAGAAGAAACAATTGAGCAATTAGGCGGCTATCCTGTCGTTATTAAGCCCTTAGATGGCAATCATGGTCGCGGCATTACCATTGATATTCAGTCTTGGGAAAATGCGGAAGTGGCCTACGACCGCGCCCGTGATGTCTCTAAAGGCGTGATTGTAGAACATTTCTACCAAGGGCGAGATCACCGGATTTTGGTGGTCAACCACAAGGTTGTTGCCGTTGCAGAGCGGGTACCTGCCCATGTGGTTGGTAATGGAGTCGCAACCATCAAAGAACTGGTTGAGCAAGAAAACCAAGATGACCGTCGCGGTGAAGGTCACGATAATATGCTCACCCATATTGAGCTAGATGACGCCACAGACGAAATGATGCATCGTCAAGGGTTTACACTGGATACCGTTTTGCCCCCCGATCAAATCTGCTATTTAAGGGCAACCGCTAATCTAAGTACGGGCGGGATTGCTATTGACCGCACAGACGAAATCCATCCAGAGACGGTCTGGGTTGCAGAACGGGTGTCTCGCATTATTGACCTGGACGTAGTAGGCATTGATGTCATTACAACCGACATTACCAAGACCCTCGCAGAAGCGGATGGCGTAATTGTGGAGGTGAATGCGGCACCCGGCTTACGGATGCACATTGCGCCCAGTGAAGGCGTGGGACGAAATGTCGCAGCACCCATCCTCAATATGCTGTTCCCCCCTGGCAAACCCAATCGGATTCCCATTGTGGCAATTACGGGCACCAATGGCAAAACCACCACCACTCGACTGATTGCCCACATCTTTAGCCAGGTGTATGAATTTGTAGGCTTTACCACCACCGATGGCATCTACATCGGTCGTCACCTAGTCGAAAAGGGTGACACCACGGGGCCACAAAGCGCTCAGATCATTTTGCAAGACCCAACGGTGGATATTGCGATTTTAGAGACGGCACGGGGCGGCATTTTGCGATCGGGTCTGGCCTTTGCGCACTGCGATGTAGGGGTGGTCTTAAATGTGGCTGCAGATCATCTGGGCTTAGGCGATATCAACACGATTGACCAGATGGCAAAGGTCAAAGCGGTGATTGCGGAATCGGTTCACCCCGATGGCTATGCCGTGCTGAATGCTGATGACGAACGGGTCGCAGCCATGGCAGATTATGTGCCTGGAAAAATCGCCTATTTTTCGATGGATGCGGAGAACCCGTTGGTGCGATCGCACGTTCAGCGCGGAGGCATGGCTGCTGTCCTCAAAGAAGGCTATCTGGCAATTTTGCAGCAGGATTGGGTTCACCGCATTGAAAAGGTCGATCTGGTGCCCCTCACCTTAGGCGGACGCGCACCGTTTATGATTGCCAATGCTCTTGCCGCCAGTCTCGCAGCTTTTGTGCAAGGCGTGAGTGTCGAGAAAATTCGCGCTGCCCTTCGCAGTTTCCGCGCTTCGGCAGAGCAGACGCCTGGACGCATGAATTTATTTAACCTGGGTCACTACCATGCGCTAGTAGACTACGCCCACAACCCAGCCGGATACGCGGCGGTGGGCAGCTTTGTCAAAAACTGGTCTGGCCCTGCCATTGGCGTGGTAGGTGGCCCAGGCGATCGCCGTGATGAAGATTTGATTGAGTTAGGCGCGCTATCGGCAACCTTTTTTGAGCAAATTGTGGTTAAAGAAGATGACGACAATCGGGGTCGTCCGCGCGGCAACGCAGCAGAACTGATTGTGCAAGGGATTCAAACTGCCGCTACGGAGAATAATGCGCCAGTGACTCACACGATTGAGCTAGAGGAGACAGCCGCGATCGCCTGGGCTTTAGATAACGCACCCAAGGATGGTTTGGTGGTGATTTTTCCTGAAAGCGTCAGTCGGGCGATCGAAATTATTATGGCTCGTAACCCCATTTTGGATGATGTGGAAGCCGCATTTTTCTCAGAATTGAAGACTGAGAAATGGCCTGCGTTTACACCCCAATGTTCGCTCCCTTAAATGCTGGTCAATAATAAGGGTATTGGCGTTTGATACTGCAATACCCTGGCCTATGAGCCGAGGATTAATACTCAGTCCTCAGGAGGTTGTTTGATGATTTTAAATCCATCCCGTTCCAGCGCCGCATCCTCCTCTTCGACCACCTATGAAGATCAGACCCAGGAGATCGCAGGTCAGCTTTTGGCAGAAACCACCGAAAAGCGATCGCTCTTTGCCAAAGTGCGAGATCAGTTCCGTTGGGATGACAAACTGCTCAGTTGGACGATGGACAACCCCGCGCTGCGGGTGCAGCTCTTTCGCCTGATTGACTGCTTACCCTCGCTGACCACCAAAGCCGAAATTGCCCGTCACCTCCAAGAATATTTGAGCGATAGGGCAGTGGAACTCCCCCAAGCGCTTAAAGGGCTGCTCAACTTTACCGCCGCCGATTCCATGCCAGGGCAAGTAGCGGCAACCACGCTCTCTACTGCCGTAGAAACCCTAGCGCGCAAATACATCTCTGGCGAAACCCTAAAACAGGCTCTCAAAAGCATCGAGCAGCTTCGCAAGCAGTCCATGAGCTTCACGATGGATCTCTTAGGAGAAGCCGTGGTGACAGAAACAGAGGCTCAAGCCTATCTCGATCAGTATTTAGCGCTAATGGCGCAGCTTACAGAAGCATCTAGGCAGTGGTCAACCGTGCCCCAAATAGATAGCGCCGACGGGGTAGATGTCGTCAAAGTGCAGGTTTCGGTTAAGCTGACGGCGTTTTATTCTCAGTTCGATCCGCTGGACGTTAAGGGTTCACAGGCCAAGGTGAGCGATCGCATTCGTATCCTCCTGCGTAAAACACAGGAAGTCGGCGCGGCGGTGCATTTTGATATGGAACAGTATCGCTACAAAAACGCCACGCTGGAGACGCTGAAGCAGCTCTTGATGGAGGATGAGTTTCGTAGTCGCACCGATATTGGCATCACCCTACAAGCCTATCTGCGAGATAGCCACCAAGACTTACAGGATTTAATTGCGTGGGCGAAACAGCGGGGCAAACCCATCACGGTGCGGCTGATCAAAGGAGCATATTGGGATCAAGAAACTATCATCGCGCGTCAAAACCATTGGCCTACGCCCGTCTATAACCATAAATCTTCAACCGACGCTAACTTTGAGCGCATGACCCAGCGGCTCTTAGAAAACCATGAGGTGCTTCACGCTGCCATCGGCAGCCACAACGTCCGTTCTCAAGCACATGCCATTGCGATCGCCACGGCATTAAACATCCCCAAGCGCCACATCGAGTTCCAAGTCCTCTACGGCATGGCAGACAACCTCGCCACAGCCCTCGCCAAACGAGGGCATCGAGTACGGGTTTACTGTCCCTATGGGCCGTTGATTCCAGGCATGTCCTACCTGATTCGGCGACTGCTCGAAAATACCGCCAATAGCTCTTTTCTAAAGCAAAGCGTGGGAGATCGTCCCGTGGAGGGGTTATTAGCAGTTCCCGTTTGGGGAGAGGGCGATGAGGATGGCAGCAGCAACCCACCCCTGCCCATGGCCTCCTCCGCAATGACCGTGACTCGAATCAATCCCTCGGCAGATACGGATTTTGCGATCGCCCAATTTCGCTCCGAAGCAGCGGCGGCGTTAGCCTCTGTGAAGCAGCAGCTAGGACAAACCTATTTACCGCTGGTTAACGGAGAGCGGGTACAAACCTTAAAGACCATTCAGTCCGTGAATCCATCCAATCCGGCTGAAGTAGTGGGCACTGTTGGACAGATGGATATGGGACAGGCCGACCAGGCGATCGCCGCAGCCAAGACGGCCTTTGTAACCTGGAAGAAAACCCCTGTAGCAGAACGCGCCGCCATTTTACGACGAGCCGCAGATTTACTCGAAGCACGTCGCCACGAGCTGAATGCTTGGATGGTGTTTGAAGCAGGTAAACCGCTCCAACAGGCGGATGTAGAAGTCTCAGAAGCCGCAGATTTTTGTCGGTACTACGCCACAGAAATGGAGCGCCTAGACGCAGAAATTGTCTATGACGTAGCGGGGGAGAGCGATCGCTATTTCTACCGTCCCAAGGGCATTGTGCTGGTCATTTCGCCCTGGAATTTCCCGCTGGCAATCCCGACGGGCATGACCGTTGCGGCCTTGGTGACGGGCAACTGTGCGCTGCTCAAACCTGCTGCCACCACCGCCGTTATTGCCGCAAAGCTGTGCGAAATTTTGGTAGAGGCAGGCATTCCTAAAGGGGTATTTCAGTACATTCCCTGCGGGGGTTCTACAGTGGGCACTCACCTCGTTAAGCATCCCGATGTGCAGATGATTGTATTCACGGGTTCCCAAGAGGTAGGGTGCCAAATCTACGCCAATGCCGCCATTCTGCAACCCGGGCAAAAGCACCTGAAGCGAGTGGTAGCAGAGATGGGCGGCAAAAACGCCATCATCATAGATGAAAGTGCAGATCTGGATCAGGCGGTGCAGGGGGTTGTGTATTCTGCCTTTGGCTATAGCGGTCAAAAATGTTCTGCCTGCTCTCGTGTGGTAGTGCTAGCGCCCGTTTACGATGCATTCGTAGCACGGCTGGTAGAAGCAACCCAATCTTTGAACGTGGGGGATGCCGCCGACCCTAGCACAAAAGTTGGCCCTGTGATTGACAGTGCTGCACAGCAGCGAATTCGTGACACCATCGCCAAGGGCAAAACGGAAGCAACCCTCGCCCTAGAACTGCCTTCTCCAGAACCAGGCTATTTTGTCGGCCCTGTGATTTTTACGGATGTGGATCCGCAGTCAACCCTTGCTCAAGAGGAGATCTTTGGCCCTGTGTTGGCGGTGATGAAGGCTGAGACGTTTGATGAAGGACTGGCGATCGCCAACAACACCAACTACGCGCTCACGGGCGGTCTGTACTCTCGCACACCCTCCCATATTGAGCAGGCAAAAGCAGATCTAGAGGTGGGGAATCTCTATATCAACCGCACCATTACAGGGGCGATCGTGGCAAGACAGCCCTTTGGGGGCTATAAGCTCTCGGGGGTGGGTTCTAAAGCGGGTGGACCCGACTATTTGCTGCAATTTCTAGACCCGCGCACGGTCACAGAAAACATTCAGCGCCAAGGGTTTGCGCCCATTGAAGGCATGGAGTAAAAGTTAGGTTGCTGGGTATAGTCTAGTGAATCAGTTCCAGCGATCGCTTCACTAAAGCTTCTGCTGTGATGCCATTAAACGCCATAAGCTCCCCAGCGCTGGCGGTGGTTTCACCGCGTTTCCAGGCAAAAGTATCGCGTTTTGCCATGCTTCGCAGCATGACAGGCTCTAGCATTCCACTGGCACCCCCAATCACGCCAATCAGCGCATCCCCGCCAAAAATTTCGTCAAATCGCGCATCATCCATAAACGCACCATCGGCCTCAGAGCAGGTGTCCCAAGCCACGTCATGAGGGCGATAGAGACGGCGTGGGTTCATCACAGACACAATGCGAACACCCACCCCTTCTGCCTCCAGCAGCGTAGCAGCCTCAAAAACAGGAATAAGGCTCATGTCGCCGACCACAGCAAACACCACGGTTTTAGCGCCCTTCACCTCTTGCAACACTAAAGCCCCGTCTTGGAACCCTTGACGAGCTTGGGCAAAGGTGGTGCGAATGGGCAAGGGTGACTTACTCGCCGTGATGACAATTCCCTTATTTTTTGTGGAAAGCCCCCACTCATAGGCAACCTGAATCGCATTCGCATCGGGGGGAAACAGCGGGAAGACGTTGCCATTGCGCATCATGGCGGCAAAGTAGGCTTCTACTTCGGGGCGCTGGTGCGTCCAGCCGTTGCGTCCCTGCTCTAGCGCTCCAGCCGTAAACAGCGTAATGGTAGAAGGCGTTGGGCGACGCAGTTCTGCCATAGCCTGAATCACTGTTTGCCAAATGGGCAAACCGTTAATCGCAAACGACTCGTAAGAACACCACAGCGTCCGGCTGCCCATGAGCGCCAAACCTGCGGCTAAGCCTGCACAGGCATCTTCGCTGAGAGGTTCGTAAACCTGACCGTTAGGGGTTTGGTTATAGATCGGGTCATCGGTGGGGTGAATAATTTTGAGGGCTTGGTTAATGTTGCCAATGCCGGATGCTTCATTGCCGTCCGCGTTGGTGACGAGGTAGCGCTTGTCGAGGTGTCCGACTTGACCCACCAATTTACCCATGGCGGTAGTCGAAACTTTGGGGTCGCCTGCGACGGTAAATTCTTCTAGGACTAGGCCGCTGAGATCCGCTAGAGGCAGCACAAATTCGGTGACGACGGTTTCTGCCGCAGGGCCACCGCCCGCCCGCGCAAGATTGGTGCGAACCGTTGACCAGCTTTCTGGAGAGAGCGATCGCCGTTTCAATGCCGAGACAATATCGGCATTATCGAGAGTGTGGTGGGCATAAAGGTTATGGGACTTTGCGCCTAGCGCGTGAACCCCAGCGCCCTTAAGCTGCTTGAGAATCAAAATGGTGAGCTTGCCGCCCAAGGCCAGCCGCGCGGCTTGGTCTGCCGCAATTAAAACCGCCTCCATAAAGGCCAGTCGTTTCTGGAATGAAAAAGCGGTGCTATCAACGTAGTCGCCGACCTGCTTGGCATCATCGTATTCTTTGGCATCAATCAGAATAACTTCATCAAAGCCATTACCCTTCCAGAACTTCACCATGCCTTCATTACTCTGAAGGGACTCCATGCTGTGGTGTTCTTGGCTGTAGCCGTTCCAGACCAGCACGGGTAAAAAGTTGGTCACTTCTGGGTAGGCCGTATGGAAATGGCGCATGCTGCTGACAATATAAGGCTCACCCAGTCCACCATCGCCGACGGTGAAGGGGAAGAGCTTATCGCGGTGCAGTAGCGCTGCCGCCATTGCAAAATGCTGCCCTTGCCCAAGAGGCCCTGCTGGCCCTAGTAGCCCAGGAATTTGACCCGATAGATGACCCAACAGTCCGTGGCGCTCCCGAAAGCGATCGCACATTTGCTGTACGGTTTCAATGCCCATTTTTTCGAGGGATCGATCCATAAACATGGCGCTATAGAACCCAGGGGCGTGGTGGCCTACTTCTGTAAAAATATTTTTGTGCCCCAGCATGACTAAGCTGGCATAGGCTTCAACGGAGCTGGCAAACCCGCCCGGGTGCCCAGAGGCTTTACTGGCTGTCACCTGGAGCGTCAAATATCGCAGTGCATCTGCTGCGAGTAGGGTTTGATAGACCGCCGTGGGGTCTGTGGGGTCTGCGATCGCCACCATGCCTTCTGAAATGACTGCACTTTTCCCATGAGCTTCAAAATCAGGCCAGGTTTCTCCAAAGTATTGGATCCCTTCGCAAAAGCTGGGCATTACAGAAGCGGTTGTAACTGCGGTCATGATGGCGGCGATCCTAAAACTTTGATGAAGACAAATAACAGAGCAGTCTAAACTCGTCTACCCAAAGCGCTGTAGAAGTAAAGATGAAGAACTGCAAAGGCACGTCCACTTACTTATATCATCTCCTCAGAGCGCTAGAGATGCTAACTTTTTATGCTTAGCATTGCTCACTTTTTCAAGAGAGCCTACTGAAATTTCTCATTGTTTTAGCACTGGCAGAATGCCTGTGTTTGAGGAAAGGCTTTTAGGGTTGCAAGCGTTCTTGCTACAATGGGCTGTAATCTTACTGGGCTACGTCATCCATGCAAAAGCGCTCTGCTGTAGATACCATTCAAATCATGCGCCGAGCCGAGGAATTGGTGAATGCCTCCTCTAACCGATATCGCATTACTGTTCAGGTTGCGAGTCGTGCGAAAAAGCGCCGTCGCCGTGAAAACATGGAAGATTTTGATGAGGGCGCAATGAAAGCCGTAATCCAGGCCATTCTAGAAATGTCCGATGAGCTGACGCAGCCAGAAATTATTGGCGACTAAGGTGATTGGGTTTAATAATCTCAAATCTTGACCCTCACCCCCAGCCCCTCTCCCAGAGCGGGAGAGGGGAGTAAGAATCTTGTTCCCCTTCTTATGCGGGAGAAGGGGTTAGGGGATGAGGGAGTGTAAAGCGCACGGCTTCTAACCAAAACTAGCCACACAGGGTTAGTACATTCCATTTCTAGGAGAAAACACGCTTGCAAATCCTAAGATACTGGTCATCTTTAAACCGATCTGGCAGGATACTGCTACTGAGTAGTGCCACAGCCTTACTTTTTGCACCAGCATCCTTTGCACAGCTCAGTTCTCCAACCGATGTGGCGAAGTTGGTCTATCGAAAAGTGCCCACACTGGCCCTCGAAAATCAGTACATTCGAGCCGATAGCAATAAGCAGGCGGTTGAAAGCACCCTTGTGAGCCGCATTGTGCAGTATCACCGCTCTGTGAAAGGGAGATCGCCGCTTTACCGCATCGACTGGAAAACCACATTGGCGGATTACCTCGGCATTCACGAAGTGATTCAGCCAGAAACCTATCCTGGCTATGCCTTTCTCAAGAAAAACCCCTTAGACAGCGATCGCATCTCTGTTCAGAAGCTGAATGCAACTCAACGCAATGCTCTGGTTCAATCTTTAGTCGATGCATATACCGGCGGGCAGACTGCATCAGGGGCGGTGAAAGCGCCCTCTCCCTCTCCCAAAGCAAAGCAGCCACAGCCAGCACCTGCCTATCGACCCGTATTAACGCCGCTTGCGGTTCCAGGAAGTGCAGGGTCGCTGAAGACCAATCCCATTGGCAGACCCTCTACACCGAATGGCGGTGAAGCGCAGTTTTTAAAATAGTTAATAGACACAATGGCACGGCAACTGCGATCGGGTGTCGGCTGGCGCGTTGGCTGGGAGCCAGAAGCACTTTCATTTCAGGCACTCGTGGGCGCGGATGACTGGGCTGTTGAGCTAACCCAGACTGAGTTTGATGATTTTTGTCGATTTGCGCTTCAGCTTAGTGAAGCCATTGAGCAAATGCGATCTGAGCTAATGGAAGAAGAGGCGATCGCCTGTGAAGCATCAAACGACGCTCTCTGGATGGAGGTGCGGGGCGACTGTGATGCCTATCAGCTCAGCTTTATCGTGCTGACGGGGCGACGGGCGGAGGGGTGTTGGTCGATTGAAGCCACGAAGGAAATACTGCGGGTGATTCAGATGGTGCAGGTGTTTTAGAACAAGAAACTCAGAATTTTCTGAAAACAGTAAAAGATTTTGTGATAGTCTTGTAAAGCATTACATCGGGGCGTAGCGCAGCTTGGTAGCGCACTACTTTGGGGTAGTAGGGGTCGCAGGTTCAAATCCTGTCGCTCCGATTGGTTAAAGAACCACATGTAACAAGGCTTTTGAGAGTTTTAAACAACTCTTGAAAGCCTTTTTGATTTTCACTGCAAAGAGAGGCTAACTGTGCGAATTATTGTTGTGGGCAATGGCGGTCGAGAACATGCCCTAGCTTGGAAGTTCACTCAGTCTGCTCGGGTAGATCGGGTGTACTGCATTCCAGGAAATGGCGGGACTGCAACCCTACCCAAATGCGAAAATATTGCCCTGAATGTCGAAGATTTTGAGGGGATTGGGGCATTTGCAAAAGC
>JAGVDA010000516.1 GCA_020058975.1 Thermosynechococcus sp. WC_1
ATTCAGCAGATTGAAGTTACCCAAAACAGTATCTTCAACGTAGGTCAAGGGCAATACCGTTTTCACCCTCATTATCGATCTGGGCTGATTGTGGGTCTTAACGCGATGTCTACAATACAGATTCAGAAAAACCAATTGATAGACGATCAGCCTCAGCCCACCATGACGGCTGGGATGCTGTTGCAGGGTATCTGCACTCAAGGGTGTGTTCAGCGAGAGAATAAACTTGTGGTGCGCACCAGCGCTAACGTTCCGCTTTTGCTTCAGACCCCTTAAGCGATGCCTTGACTGTGCTGCCAGTCAAGCGTCTGCGCTTTTACATACTCATAAAACGCATTGCGCTGCTGTCGTAAAACCTCTTCGACATAGCCCTGCGCCGTTTTTAAATTTTGAGCCGACATCTGAGTCATTCGTTCTGGATGGGTAAGTACCGCTTGAATTTTTTGGGCTAAAGCGTTAGCGTCTCCGGCGGCAACCAAATTCTCCGGCGGCAGCAGTTCAGGGATGCCACCCACTGCCGTCGCAATGCAGGGTAAACCCCGTGCCATTGCTTCTACCATCGCGCGGGGCAGCCCTTCTTGAAAAGAGGGCATTAGAAATAAATCGGACTGGTCTAGCTCTGCAAAAATGCGATCGCCTGCCGGAAGTTTCCCTAAAAACTGAACCCGCTCTCTGATGCCTAAATCAGCCGCCTGTTGCTTTAGCTCAGGTCTATGTTTGCCGTCTCCAATAATTTTGAGGCTAAGGTCTATACCCTGCTGGGCACAAAGGGCGATCGCCGCAATGGCAATATGAGGGGCTTTGTAAAGCTGCTCTAGAGAGCCAATCATGACTAGGGTGAACTGAGTTTGGCGATCGCTATAGATCCGAGGCGCTTCTAAAACATAGCGCGACGGTAACTCCACATCAGATACACCCACTGAATAATTAGGGCAAGGATATCTTTTTTGCAGCGCCGCTTTTGTGACATAAAGGGCAGCACTCGCCCGTCGGCAATCTTTACGGAGCTGTCTGGGCAACACTTGGCGCAGTAAAGGCCGGAGCGGACTTTTGATCGCACCTGGGGCTAAAACATCGTAAGGGTCTGCGCCCACTTCTAGTCCATAAGGATGGCTGCTTTTGCCTAATATTTTGAGCAGAGCAGCCCCAGCGGTACTTGGGGTAATAATAACCGTAGACTTTGGAGAATATACCTCTCGGGCACGCACCCGAATCTCACCTCGATTGAGCAGATACTGAACAGGGCCAATATACTCCGGCATCGGGAAAAATTTGACCCCAGGCCCTTCAACAGGCTTAGCCGTTGGGTCTTCGATCGCAAACAGTCTTCCCATTAACGTGACAGAATCAAATACGTCTAAATAGCGCTGACCAAAACGCTCATAAAACGTATTAAAAGATGCCGGACGGCCTTGATTGAGGACAAACCGATTATCTTGGGCAAGAATGCAGTGCATGAGTGAAGTTCGGATAAGTTAAGGAATGAGAATAAAATAACATCCAGGTTTTGTAGGGGCGGATTTTGCCGATAAATCTAGGATTCTCTAACGCAGCATCAGTTAAACCCGCCCTTCCGTACATGAGCTATCGCAACCAGCTAGATTTAGGTCTACGCCTCACACTAAACCTAATTTTCTGTCGATCTAGCCACTTAGAAAGGCCAACGGCACCCCAATAGGGCATCATTGCATACCAGACCAAGGCTCTTACATGGAGCGCTGCTTCAGAACGGGCATAAAATGGAAAATAAACTGAAAAGGTGGCAATCAACGCAATTCTGGCAGGGGATCTAGAATTAATAGCCCAAAGCACTAAAGACGTATATAAAAAGCCAATCATACCCAGCGCAATGGGTCCACCGACCCAGCCAAAGTTAAGATAGGCTTCGGCAATAAATGAGTAGCCATAGCCCCCGCCCCGTGACGCAAATTCAGGATCAATTGCCCAGGTCAGCCAGCTCCCTGCTAAGCCGCGCTCAATGGTAGGGTGAAGCTTCCAGAAAAAATTGGGCACCAGTGTTAATAGCGCATACCCATAATCTGCACCCATCTGAAAGGGACGTGCGCTGGGTACTAAATTCATCGTATGGGCGGTGGTCATCATGGTGCCCCCCATCTCCGTGAGCATGCTAACCAAAGGGTTAGAATCTCCATAGAGTTGCGTCTGTAGCGCATCTAGGGAATTGCTTTGCTGACCCGCAAGGTTACGAAAAGCCGCCACAATCGGGAAAATTAGGGCTAGGGTGATCGCACAACCTATCACCACTGTTGCCGGAAGCTTTGCCACCCATTCATGCCATAGCCAAACCAGCGCCGCTGCCGCAGAACCCACCTTACGGCGCTGCCCCAATAACAGCCGACTCAGCACATACAGAATCATGAGTCCTAAGGCAATGTTGCGCGTCCGTTTACTGTAGGATGGGGAGCCTTTGACGGTACTACCCGCAAGCAAGAATACAGCAGCAGGTATTAAGAACTCTCCGATGACAGCAGGTAGCGCTCCTGCACTGGTTTCCTGATCGCCTTGGTATAATCCTTCATACCCGCGAGTCAGCACAACCTGAAGAGATTGCAGAAAAACGTAAATGGACGGCAGCACAGAAATTGAGGCCAGTCCCCAGCCGATCCAAACAGCGCCGGACGAAGTATCTAATGGCTGAGCATTAGATACTTGTCGCCTAGACGATTGATCTAAAGGAGGTTCAGCAGTGTCTTGACATAAAGTCGGTGATGGATTGAGATGGAGCGATCGCCGTTTGCTTCTAGCATCACGCTGGAAAGGATGACGTAAGCTAGAAAGTGCCGTAATACTGTTACGGGCAACCAAACTAAGAAGCGCGCCCAAATGAAACGCAGATAACCCAAAGGTGATAAAAAATAGCGTATCGGATAGCGTTGCTGCGGAAAATTGTCCCCTCAGTATGCCAAAGCGATTGAGATGAAACACTTCTAGCAGTGCTTGACCCGCATTAAACAAAATGGCAGAAACCAAAAAAATCGTGTAGGGGTCAAACAGCTTACGAGTGACCCAAAACCAAGAGCCTAATGACCAAATGGAGAGAACGAGAACCCAACAGCAGCAGGGATAAATGAGAGATTCTGGCTGAAAATAGGTGGTGGCCTTCAGCAAAAATAGCCCAACGATGGCAAGCACTTGAACACCGACCGCAATGCACAAACGAAGCGGGTTATAGAGCATGACTTAAGGTTTCTCGCTACCCATCATTGTTTCTTGCTCTAAAGCCTGGATTGACTGCTGATAAAGAGAGACTAACTGCTTAGCGCTATGGGTGATATTAAAAGCGCTAGATTGCAGTGTCTCTAGCCCAATGTTGTTGGGTTGGTGTGAATGCTGCGATCGCACCGCTAAAATTTCCTGTGCCCACACCGATGCAGACTGCTGCAAAGAGAGTCGAGTGATTAATGCAGGCACTGCATCTAGTTCTGGTGTAATTGCGTCAGACAAAACCATCGGCAAGTCTGCTGCTTGAGCTTCAATACCCACTAAAGGTAAGCCTTCGTAAAACGAGGGCAGTACAAAAATATCCATCACGCTATTCATTAACCGAGGGACATCCGGTCGCAGCCCAGCGAACAAAATGCGGTCTTTCCATGCACTTTGCGCCACTAGCGCCTCAATATCAGGGCGAAGGGGGCCATCCCCAATCATCAGCAGATACGCTTTAGGGTCACGCTGGCAAACTTCTGCCGCAATTTCTAAAAGAAACGGATGGTTTTTTTGGTGTTCAAATCGACCCACATGCCCTAGCACCAACGCATCGACTGGAATCCCCAATGCTAATCGCGACTGATCTGCATCTTCAGTCGTTTGAAAGGGCGATAAATCGACCCCATAATACAAAAGCTGCCAGCGACCATCTTTTTCCCACTGTGCGCCAAATAAATCTTGGGCGGCTTCGCGGCTGGCAGCAAGACCCACTGTGGCATGTTTATAAATCCAGGCTTGAGTTAGGTTCATGTACCACCGTCGGAGCCATCCCGCCTGTTTAGAGACAGGCGAAGTGTCGTTATGGCTGTGGGCAATGCGAACGGGCACCTTCATCTGGTGAGCAAGACGTAGCGTAAACCCACTAAAGTGATGGACATGGCTATGGACGATTTGGTATGGGTTGCCGCCGCTGCCCTTTCGTAAAATCTGCTTAAACTGACGGGCATACCGCCAAGGCTGGGTACGATCAATGGGGCATCGCCAGATCCGACAGCCCAGCGCCTCTACCTCTGCGTCATAAGCACCAGGAATATTGGTTTGCACCAAAAAATCAACCTGGATCTGGTCACGATCAAGCTGGTGCAGCACATGCATCAGCCATGTTTCAACGCCGCCTCGCTGTAGAATTCCCACAACGTGCAGAATCCGAATGGGGGTGGCGCGACTGCTCTTGCCGCTGGTGTCGCTATGCATCATATAAAGATTGTGGTGAAGGGGCGAGGGCGACAGGCGACTTAAGGGCATGGGCTAAAATTGCAAAACACAGCAGCACGCGCAGCACCCCAGTGCCAATCATGGCGGTCGGTATGCCGCTCAGTCCCTGACTGGGGATGAGGAGGAAGCATGCGATCGCCATCACCACTGCCGAGGTCGCAAACAGCGGCACCTGCACTCGAAAATATCGGGCGGCGGTAATGCCTGTCCCTAAAAAAGAAGCGATATATTCTAAGGCTGCTGCTACCATTAACCAAACCAATAAGTCACTGTACTGAGCATATTCAGCCTTATATAAGATCGTTAAAAGCTCTCTGCCCAATAGCCAAGCAGCCCCTACCCCAATTGCGCCCAGCAGTGCCCCCAGCCCAATCAGGTTAAACAGCAGACTCGCGAAGGCTCTGCATTTACCGTCGGTATAGTATTTTGCCAACCGTGGCGAAGCGGCCTGTGCTAACGCACCCTGAATAATAGAGCCAACCAGCATGAGATAGGCGATCGCCGCAAAAATCCCTAAATCCCTGGGGCTTAAGAAATGCTCAATAAAGTATCGCGGAATATTGGTGTTGAGCGAAATTAACAGCATCACAAACCCTAGGGGGAGAGTCAACCCTATCAACTTTTGCTGGGTCTGCCACTGCCACACTGGCTTAAGGCTCTGAAATCCCTGCTCGGCAAACGTTTTCATAAATCGCCGCATCACACGTAGATCATAGCCCACTAGCATTATTATCCATGCCGCCGCTAGCCCAATGACACCCCCAACCACGGTTCCAGAGGTCAGTACGCCAGTCACGACCAGCATTAAAGTCAGTGCGCCTCTGCCAATCAAAGAAACCGCGATAAAGTCCATCCGTTCTTGCTGCTGCATATAGCCGTAGCACACATCACTTATTGACTCGATCGCCTTTGCAAGCCCGATGATTAAAACCACAATAATGGTTGAGCGTCCATAGGGAAGCATCCCAGCAATGCAACCCAAACTGCCCAACGCCATCACCGTTGAAACCAGACGCAAACCTAAGTAATCATTAAAAGTAAACTGAGCCTGAGCATCCGTTGCCTGCACCACGCGCAACTGAAGGTTGAAGAACATAAAAAGCGGTGCCGTTACCGCAAAAGCAAAAGTAAAGGTTCCCACCATTTCTGGGGTTCCTAGTTTAGCCAGCACAATCAGAATGCCCCACTGACAGGCCGAGTAAAAAACATTACCGACTAAAGTCCAAGAAAAATTCTGGCGAAGACTAAAGCCTTGAGCCATGGAAGATGATTTCAACAATGCTCTCCTGTGTGGGATGCGGTTAAGGACAGAATGGCAATGGGCAACATAGCGATGGGCAATTTTTCTGGATTTATAATCCGCATTACTCCGCAACCTGAGACCTAGCTCGAATCGACGCACTTCGAGCGCCCACGAGCGTCTTTGCTTCTCTTTCAGAAATGGGCTTCAAGAAAAAATAGCCCTGACCATACTTGCACTGAAGCGTTTTTAACTGCATGACCTGCTTTGGCGTCTCAATTCCCATTGCAATAATTTCAATCCCAAATTGAGAAGATAAATCGAGCGCAGTGCGGAAAAAGTCAAGATTTCCTCGGTCTGTCCCTAACTGCCTCACTCTAGAGCGATCAATCTTGAGCGTATCAAAAATATGAATCCATTCAGACAGCGGAGCCAAGCTTTTAAGCGAAGAATGCCCAAAGTTATCAATCTGTAAATGAAGCCCCATTCCCTTAAGCTGTAGCAGAGTGGGTATGGCAAAATCTGGATGATGACTAATAAACTGCTCTGGAATTTCTAACCTTAATTGAGATACATCTACAGCCGTTTGCTGAATAATCTCGTACATTCGCGCAATTAAATCGGGCTGTCTAAGCTGATTTTGCGACAGATTAATGCTGACGGTAATGGGGGATTGCGTCTGAAGCGTCTTGTTCCAGGCATTAAGTTGAGTACAGACTTCCTGTAGCCCCCACCAGCCAATTTCATGAATAATGCCCGTCGCCTCAGCTAACGCAATAAATGCCGCAGATGGCATCAGTCCACGCTGGGGGTGATACCATCGCAATAATGCCTCAAACCCCGTAATAATATGCTCCTTTTCAAGCAACATAATGGGCTGATAGAAGATCTTTAGCTCTTGCTGCAAGACAGCCTGTCGAAGATCGCTGTGATTCAAGGTCGCGTCAACGCCTCTAGGAATCCCCGTAAAAAATAGAGATTCAGACTCTCGATATCCGTGCAGCGGAATTACGTTTGAAGTCTCTAGCACCGATATGGGCTGTTCTGACTCAGTCGCCATAGATGAATAGGTTGGGTGATAACCTGCCACAAGCTGCTCTAACAAGAAAAGGGTTAAAGCGTCATTGTTGTAAGCCGCTCCAGCACACAGCATATCCACGGTTTCAGTCAGCATATTCGGAAGCTGTTCGCTGGCATTTTTAACCACCAACAGTTTTTCATGGGCCGTTGCTTCATAGTTTTCGCCCGGAATCAGAAGTTCTTCAAATAGTTTTTCGCCCGGACGAGTCCCTGTAAACACAATGTCCATGTCTTTGCCTACTTCATAGCCAGACAGACGAATCAGATCAGTGGCAAGGTCAACGATTTTGACAGGCTGTCCCATATTTAGCATCAAAATCTGGCCTTTATGACTCATCACAGAAGCCTGAAGCACAAGCTGCACCGCCTCTGGAATGGTCATAAAGTAGCGACACATATTGGGATGGGTGACGGTCACAGGCCCTCCTGCCGCAATCTGACGCGTAAAGGTTGGAATTACGCTGCCGCGACTGCCCAAAACATTCCCAAAACGAACCACGACAAATGCGCGACCGCTCTGTCGCGCGGCGCTTAAAACCAGCATTTCGGCAACTCGCTTGGTTGCACCCATCACGCTCGTCGGATGTACAGCTTTATCGGTAGAGATCATGACGAAGTGCTGGACATCATGACGCAGCGCAACTTCCGTCAGGTTTTTGGTGCCCTGCACATTATTGGTAACGGCTTCTGAAGGGTTCGCTTCCATTAGCGGGACGTGCTTATGGGCGGCAGCATGAAACACAACGTCTGGCTTAAATTGGGCAAAGGCTGCATCTAAGCGCACCAAACTGCGAAGGTCTGCAATACAGGTGACTAAGCGAGGCCGGAGGGAGGATGAATGCCCTTCCGCAGATTTACTAAGGGCAATTTGTTCTAATTCTTGCTGAATATTAAAAATAGAATTTTCGCCATGCCCCAACAGCACAATAACCGCTGGCTGAAGCTTATAAATTTGGCGGCACAGCTCACTGCCAATAGAACCGCCGGCTCCAGTCACTAAGACTGTTTTACCCTTTAAAAAGGCTGAAACCACCGCAAATTCTGTCTGAATTGGCTCCCGCCGCAGTAAATCCTCAATTTTGATGTCTCGCACGCTCTCGGTACGAATGCGACCATCCAAAATTTCATGAATCCCTGGCAGGGTACTTGCTTTAACTCCTTGCTGACGGCAAATGGTCAAAATTTCACGGATTACCTGCCCAGAGGCTGAAGGAATAGCAATAATGACGCGCTCAACGTTTTTCTCGGCTAAGATTTGCGCAATTCGATAGCGATCGCCCAGCACTCTTAACCCCGAAATATGATAATTCAGCTTGCTAGGGTCATCATCTGCAAACCCAACAGGCCATAACCCTGCATCAGGGTGCTTCTGCATTTCTCGCACCAGTGAAATACCAGCACTCCCTGCCCCAAATACCAGCACGTTCGTAAAATGAGGACGATGAGAACGCTGCTGCGTCACACGCTCAAAAAACGGGATGCTAAAGCGAACGGCTCCAACCAGCAAAAAGCTGAATAGCCCATCTAAAAAAGGGAGCGAACTCGGCAAAAAATTTGAGGGTAAGTCTGTCGCTAAATTTATGCCGTAGAGCGCAATGCTCTGAAACAGCGTGAACACAATGGTTAGCAGGGCGAAGTATGCCAGCTCATCAACCCCAGCAAATCGCCAGTATCGACGGTAGAATCCGCAGGCTGACAGTACCGCAATCTTAAGAATGACAAAAATTGCGGTGGCTAAGGCAAGGCTTTCAGAATAACGAGAAGCCAAACTCAATCCGTCTAAACGGATACACAAGGCCAAAAGAGGCGTGATTAAGAAAATAATCGCATCAACAGCCATGAGATGACGGTTGATGGGGGTCAATAAATTTCGTCTCAATTGATGTAACATTTCTAAAAATTTTTATAATCCAAGCATAGAAATATATCAAAAGACTGATTTAAATGCATACAAACATAAATCTACAAAGAAAATTTTGAAATCAATAATAATAATATTATTATTATTGGAATATTTTATACTACTGCCTGAATACAGATACATTGACCTTAATAAACTGGGAAGCCGCCATAGCCTTTACGAAAGCTTTACAAGCTCTCACAGCTTAGCCAGTTTTCTTTTTCAACGTCAAGCTTTTTTGTTTTATTAAAAAGCTACGTTTTGCTTAAGTGAGACGTCTTGGATCCAGCGGTTTCAGATTTAACCCAGAGGCGTATGACAATAGGTATGACAATGACCGCCTGATAAAACACAAGCCCTGAAACAGAGTAAAGCAACACGCTGGAGACAGCCACTCTATCTTTAGTTCTGCTGTTAGGGTCGTCATTAGGCCGCGACAGATCTACTTATGAAAGAGGCGACTGAAAGAGGTAGCGGTTTCAGATATTCATTCTTTCAGATAAGGACTTGCCAGCGGGTGATTTACTTAGGCATACTATGAGACTAGACCTCAAGAATCACGCTGATGTATCAGCCCACGATTTTATGGCCTGTCTAGGGGGGCATTTAGCTTATGAGCGCATTTCTTGAGTCTGATTTGGCAGACTTTAAAGCGCTAACTTTAAAAATATTTGAATTCATTTTGATTTGTGTTTTTACATGATGAATATGGGTACTCACAGATCGATTGCTCCCCTCTTATCTTTATATTCACTTCGGTTTAAGCCGCACTGGTTCTCGGCACTCACGGTATTTACTGCCATTACTGCGCTGAGTGCGGGTGTTGCGCTCATGCAGAAGCCAGCCTATGAAGCTGAAGGGAAAATGGTTTTGAAGCGAGTCAGTCCAACCTCGGTGTTCACGGAGGTTGGGAAAGAAGTAGATCGTCTGGATGCCCTCTCTAATCTTGGGAACCCTACGCTGACCCAAGCAGAAATTATTCAGTCACCGCCTTTAATTCAGGGTGTGGTTAAAACCTTAGATTTAAAGGATGACAAAGGGCAACCCTTGACTGTTACTGATTTTAAGCGGCGGCTGACGGTGAGTGCTGTCAATGCAACGGACATTTTGAAGGTGTCTTTTAAAGACAAAGACTCTAAGCGAGCCGCAGAGGTGGTCAATGAACTGATGGCTCAATACCTCAAAACATCGATCCAAGGCAATCAAGAAGAAATTGTCAAAGCGAAGCAGTTTATTCAAAAACAGGTGCCTGAGGCGGAAACTGAGCTGCGACGAGCCGAAACAAATCTACGGCAGTTTCTGCAAATCAATCAGCTTATTGAGCTAAAGGAGAAGGTGAAGGCTTCTGAGGGGCGAACCAACGATCTTCAAAAGCAGATTGGAGACATTCAGGCGCAGGTTGCCAATACAGAGGCGCAGATGGCTGCGACGTCTCAAAAATTGGGGATGAGCGCAGATCAGGCGATCGCCCTGGCCTCTCTGAGCCAATCTTCTGAAGTTCAGGACGTGATCAAAAACATTCAAACCGCTGAATCTCAGTTGGTACAAGAGCGCAACCGTTTCACCAACGATCACCCTTCGGTGATGCTGCTTGAAAATAATTTGGCAAATTACAAAAGTCTGCTTCAGCAAAAGTCTGCCAAGATTTTGAGCGCGCAGCAAACCAATGTTGCGGTGCCAGATACCAACCAACTTATTGGTGCGCTCAAGCAAGATTTGTCAGCGGAACTGGTGCGGCTAGATACTACCCGCCAGGGATTGCTCAAACAGTCAAAGGATCTGAGCAGCACCCTGAGCGGGTATAAGCAAAAGTCTACCGACTTGCCGCAGTTGGTGCAGCAGCAGAATGAACTGGAGCGTAAAGTGCAGACGGCACAGTCTAGCTATACAGGGTTAGTCCAAAAGCTCAAAGACACGCAGCTTGCAGAGAATCAAACCCAAGGGAATGCCAGAATTGCGGCCTCGGCTTTACCGCCAGACAAGCCAGCAGGATTGACGAAGCCCATCATTATTGGTGCAGGCGTTTTGCTAGGGCTGATTGGCGCAGCAGCAACCGCCTTTTTTCTCGAAATGACGGGACAAATGATTCGCTCCGCAGAAGATGCCGAACATGCCTTTGATCTAAAAGTCTTAGGCATCATTCCGACCTCAGGCCGCAGCCGCAATCTTTTGCTGTATGACGGCGGTACTGCTTACCACATTCCAGAAGTTGCCGTTCGCGATAAGCCAGGTTCACCCACCTGTGAGGCGTATCGCTTACTTCAGGGGCATCTCAAGGTACTAAATACTCAGCGTCGTCAGCGAGTAATGTTGGTCACAAGTGCCACACCCGAAGAAGGTACCTCCAGTATTTGTGCCAATCTAGGTGCGGCGATCGCCCAAACCCATCGGCGGGTTCTCATTATTGATGCCAATATTCATACCCCTGTCCAAGACGAGATCTGGTTTATTTCTCAAATGGAAGGGTTAAGCAACCTGCTGCTAGAAAACGTTTCGCTTTGGGCGGTGGTGCATAACGTGGCACCCAACCTAGACATTTTGCCCTTTGGCAATGCGGTTTCTGACGAGCCATTCTACTTAGACAATGCGCGGATGGAGGCGCTGGTTGAGCATTTTTCCAACCTCTACGATCTCGTTATTTTAGATACCCCAGCCCTCAGCGTTTCGGCAGATACGGCTTTGCTGGGCACCTTAGCCGACAGCATTATTGTGGTGGCACGACCCAATCATTTAGATTATGGCAGCGTCGCTTCGGTGCTGCCGATTGTAGAACAGTGGGGCGATCGCGTTTTAGGACTGGTCGTCAATGGTGTGCCTCTTAATCAGGCCACCTACAGCTACAGCGTCCCCGATGCGCCCATCGCGCCCGATACGTCACCCCAAACGCCGCTGCCTTCCGCTCGGTCTAAAGCGTCAAAGCAGCTTCCTTCCACGATTCACTTAGGTAGACTTGACTCATCGCTGGCAAACCCCCAGCCAAGCGCTCAAATTGAGACCCATGCTGATCTACAATCTGACGGTCATCAGCCCTTGAATCAAGCCGATCTTTCGCAATTGCCAGACGCTGATCTTCAGCAGCTAGTCGAAACGCTGAGTCAGAACTGGTTAAGAGCAACCCGACTGATCC
>JAGVDA010000205.1 GCA_020058975.1 Thermosynechococcus sp. WC_1
ACCATCCCTGTGTCGTGGGGGCGAGGACTGACTTCACTGAAATACACGGTCTGTTCACCCCCTGGATCGCCCTGAATGAACAGCTCAACGCCAAAAAGGCCCCATCCCCCTAAGGCTGACGTGATGGCTTCGGCGATCGCCTCACATTTCTCTAGGGTCTGCGGCGACAGCACACAGGGCTGCCAAGACTCACGATAATCGCCATCGACTTGGATATGCCCAATGGGGGGGCAAAAGTGAGTGCCATCTACAGCGCGTACCGTCAGCAGCGTGATTTCCGTGTCAAAGGGCACAAACCCTTCTATAATCACGCGCTGGCCTTGGGTGCGCCCGCCTGCTTGAGCGTAGTTCCAGGCTGGCTCAATCTGTTCTGCGGTACGCAGCGTGCTTTGTCCTTTACCTGAAGAACTCATGATGGGTTTGACCACCGCAGGTAGGCCAAGCTCTGCGATCGCCCCTCGATACTCTGCTTCTGTGCTGGCAAACCGATAGGGAGAGGTGAGCAACCCTAATTCTTCTGCGGCTAAACAGCGGATGCCTTCGCGGTTCATGGTGAGGTGGGTTGCCCGTGCGGTGGGGATCACGCGCCATCCCTCAGATTCAAGCTCTAATAGGGTGGCAGTGGCGATCGCCTCTACTTCTGGCACAATCAAATCCGGCTGTTCTGCTAGCACCACTGCCCTAAGCTGGTCGCCATCCGTCATCGGAATGACGTGGGAGCGATGGGCAATCTGCATGGCGGGGGCATGGGCGTAGGCATCTACTGCAATGACCTCTATCCCTAAACGCATTGCCTCTAGCGCAACCTCACGCCCCAGTTCACCAGAACCCAGCAGCAAGAGACGTTTTGCCTTCGATTGATAGGGTGTTCCCCACTGGGTAGACGGGGTGGAGATCGCAGCAGAATCGCTCATATTCGATGAAAAGTCCTGAAGGAGGTGCGCACAAATGGATATGCTGAAGCTGATCCTACCGTTGATTGGGTAGGGATGCTTGAGTTCATCTGCCGCTTAACTGGGAGTGAGGCTTGTGAATGCATTGAAATATCTACCCTGGCGATCACTCACCTTAGCCGCACTTTTAAGCGTGATTGTCGTTAAAGCTGCCGACCTATGGATAGGGCGAATCTTGGGACAGTTAGACAACACTTCTGTGCTGATGAAATTTCTGTTAACGCCAACGGGATCGACGCTGTTATTTTTTTGCGTCGGATTAGCAATTGGGAGTCTTGGCGTTCTGTTTCTAGAAAAATTTGAGGTGCGCCAAGCCATTGATAGCTCAAGTTTATGGGCTTTGGTATTGTGTATACTCATCAGCCTTTGGCTGATTGTACAGCTTAATATCGAAGGACTCAGCTTGGGTGAAGTACACTATACACACACGATTGGTATTGTTGTAGGCGTCTTCTGGAAAGGAAGATACTACAGGCGTTAATGCCTGTTTCACTCATCGTAGTGGTTAATACTGCGATGCAAAAAAATTGTACTTAAGCTATAAACCAAGCTAGACAGGCACATTCGCCCTTTATGGGCGTTATTTAATATCCAATGAATCAAAACACAACTTTAAAACAGTACGCTTTTGCCATCGGCTTTGATTTTGAGTCGAGCTTTGATACAGAAGAAGATCCGTCGGGAAGTGAAGCGATTGCTATACAGATTGAATCGGTTAACGCTGCCATTCAGGGTGCTGGACTACCTGCCATCGACTCAGATCGATGGGATGAATTTGGTCAGGGGCGGATTTTTTGGGGCACAAAACCAGAGTGTGATGCCGTTAAATTGGCGCTGTCGCAATTTCCACTCTTTGTACAAGAAGAACGCAACCTAGAGGTAGGCTACTACGCAACCCCAACCCATACTTACTATGCAGATGAGGCGGGTAATCTTTATCAGTTGCTCACACCCGCCGACAGCGAGAACGACAATAGGCTTGAATTGACCCCTTCTATTCCGCTAGATGCTTACCGACTCAAGGCCATTGATCCCAACCTCCAGGCACTTGTTGAGCGATCGCTGCCGAACACGACGCTCCCTGAACCCTCCTCAGTTCCACAGTCCGTCGAATCCCCGATCCCCGCTGAAATCCATGAGCCGCAGAGCAGCGTGCCTGTTTCTAGCGCTGATGCAGAAATAGCGGCGCTTCAGGCTCAGGTGGGCAGTCTTACCTCAGAAATTGAGACGCTACAGACGACTGCTGCAACTCAAGGCATTTTGGCATTAGAGGCGGTGTCACTTCAATCTCAAGTTGCTCAGCAAGCGGCATATATCCATGAGTTAGAGCGTCAGGTGACGGTCTTTGAAGATCAGATTGCGTTTTTACAGAGTGCTGTGGCAGCCAAAATTGATCCCCAACTGCATGCCAATGTAGAGGCTCAGCTTGCCCAACAAACTCAGCACATCCAGCAGATTGAGGCACGACTAGTACAGGCCGAAAACCAAGTCAAAGAATCGCAAGTCAAAACCGAACAGGGCGTTGATTCCCAAGTTTATGCCCAGCTACAGCAGCAGTTCAATGCAAAAGTGACCCAAACCCAAGAGCTACAGCAGCGGATTCAGCGGCTAGAGCAACAGGTTCAAGATGCCGTGGCGATCGCCGCTAAAAAAATAGAGCCAGCCAAATATCAGACTTTAGAGCAAAGCGTGACGGACATCACAGCTCAAGCAGAAAGTTTCCGGCGTACCATTCAGCAGCTCCAGCGCGATCTCAGTGAGTGGCAGACTGTTGCAGAGGCAAAAGTGGAATGGTCAGAATACGAAGCGCTTCAACAGGAGCTGCGACAGCTCCAGGCCAAGCAAAAGAGAAGCTTGTTTTCGCGGCTGTTTGGGTGGCTGTCTCGCTAATGGGATGTGACTTAACCAAGGGGATCGGTTTCAGATTTCAAAGACCATAAAAAGTCAAAATGGCCTGGGCAATCACCTCGTTGCCGTCTGTTGCTAATCTCTCAGTCGTAAGGGGTGGATTCATGGGTCGCTCTAAAAACTCCCAGCTTGATGCGGTAAATTCTCCGGTCTCTAAAATCTGGTGAAAGCTATATTGCTGAAGCCCTGCCAGTAGATACTGGGCTTCGGCAAAGTTGGCACGGGGTAAAGACACAATGGGTATGCCGACTCGACACCCTTCCGCAAAGGTTCCATAGCCTGGTTTGCTCACCATGAGTCCACAGGCAGGCATTATATCGACCGGGCGATAGGCTTGACCATTCACCTTCACGAGGTTAGGCCAGTGGTCAGGTGCGTTGGTATCAAAGGTAATAAACTGCCTGTCAGGAAAATACTCAAGGCGATGGTAAGGAATGTCATGCAGCCCTAATCCGCCAAAGGTCAGCAGCACCACGCGCTCTTTTGGCGCACTGAGCTTTAACTTGTCACAGATTTCTGCTGCCGTATGTCGGGGCTGTCCGCCGGTTAGCCCAATATCTTCAATGACAGGAAACCCTGCCATGGGCGCATGAAACGGCAGGCGAAAGAGGCGATCGCAGTCTGCAAAGCAGTCCTGAATCCAGGCCACCATGCCGTCAAACTTTTCGCCCCACTGCTGGTAGATTAAATCCCAGCCAAAATTGCTCATCATCCAGCAGGGTACCCCTGCCGCTTTGGCAATTTGAGTTGCCAGGGGCGGGATATCTGCTAAAACAAGCTGGATGCCCTGATCTTTAATAAAGCGAGATTCTGCGTCAATCAGTTCAGCCGCCGATGCCCTAAGCTGCTCTAAGGCAGTGAGCGTCGCCGCAGGATCTAGGGTTAAACTATCGCTCTGAATCACGCCAATATCGAGTTGGCGAGGGCGATGGATAAAGTCTGCGGTGAGATAAGCCTCTAGCAGCCAGCGTGGCGCGGTTGTAGCCACAATGAGGCGAAGCTCTGGACAGCGCTGCTGAAGTTCTGCCAACACCGAAGCAGTCCGCGTGACGTGCCC
>JAGVDA010000440.1 GCA_020058975.1 Thermosynechococcus sp. WC_1
CCACTTAAACTGCTTGCTCTAACGGCACAGGATGGATTGATCGATTGGTTTAAGTTTTTATTTCAGCTACAGCTTAAGACACCTTGATATAGTAACAATTTATACTTGCCATTTTCTCTCTCAAAAGAAAGAGATTACTTTAATTATTGCCATATTTATTATTTGTATCTCTTCAGACAGATAAAGCCTGATTTGTTTTACAGTTTTCATTATTGAACAATAAAGACTGCATTCCTTGATCTATCTTTTATCAGTCTTAATCTATGTCTTAAGTTAGTGCATTTGCCATGGATAAAACCAGTAGTTTAAGAAAAATACAGATGGACAAACCCCATGACCTCTACTACTTCTGATATAGATCCTCAAATTATTTCAAACTTCAACTCACTATCAACAGATCAAAAGCTTGCATTTCTCTGGTACGTGTACAAAGAAGTAGGTAAATCGATTACCCCCGCAGCACCTGGCGCTAGCACTGCATCTCCTGCGATCGCAGAAGGTATTTTTGGACAGGTATTGGACATGAGCCATGAAGAACAGCTTCAGGTGCAGCGTGAGCTAGTTGAGCGTAAAGATAGCCCCATTAGCCACATGTATGGTGCCCTGAGCGACACCACAAAACTTCTGTTCTGGTACTTACTTGCTCAAGGAATGGATCGGTCTGAAATCATTCCCATGCCAGAAGATTACACCCTAGATTCTCAAGGCTCCGAGTGCTTAAGTCAGCTTCAGGCACTTGAATATTCTGAGCAAATTACCGTTTTACGAGAACTTGTAGAAGGGATGGGTGTTGAGCCAAGTGCTGCTGCTTAGGATGAGCGATTAGGTTTTGAGCCTGACGCATATTAGTTCATCCAAAGGTCAATTTGAGTTCAAGTAGAAGATAAAAATCATTACGTCTTCTACTTATTTCTAAAATATTGGAATTAAATCAAATGCTACTTCAGAAAAAAGAAAACGGGACGTTAGTTGAAGTTATAGATATTCAAGAAATTATTAGCCCTAGTCAGACAGAAGTTATGGGGCGGGTTCAAGCAGGTGAAGAAGAACAAGATCCTGAGCTTGTTCCAAAACAAAGCTTGGTTTTCCCTTCTGGTGAGGATTTGCCACGCTGCTGGATTGATGCAGAGTACCAAAAGAAATCTAGTTAGGTCAGGAGAATACAATGTTTGAATATGTTCAATCGCTCCCTAGTTTGAGCAGGCTGCTATTTCAAATTGCACAAGTCACTGCCGATCCAAGCATTGTTGCTGGGGGAGATATTTCTGTATTTTCTGGCCCACAATTTTTGGTTGCCTTAATTTCAGGGCTAATGATGACCTTTGGCTTTCAGCTGCTGCTGACTAATTTTTCCGTTGCATTTATAAGCTTCCCAAGACGAGAATCGGATACAGATGAAGACTCTGACGGCTTAGGTTCTGCCATCCGCTCAATTGAAACTAAAGTTGGGGTTTGGGTACTGGTTACTGTCAGTATTGCCCTATTTGCTGCCTGCTTTTTAGCGGTAAAGCTAAGCTTGGTCGCTAGCGCATCCTTAGGGGCAATTATTGGGATTGTGATTTGGTCTACCTATTTCTCGCTGCTGGTATGGCTTGGATCAACGGCTGTAGGGTCTTTAATTGGTTCGGTCATTAGTGCCGCCACTTCAGGGCTTCAAAGCATTTTTGGCACAACCACCGCAGCAATCGGTGCCAATATTGCAAAAAATCAGATGATTTCAACGGCTGAAGACATTACTGCTGTCGTTCGTCGAGAGCTTACTTCTGGCATTGATGCTAATAGCATTCAAAAAACGCTTCAGAATTCTCTGAGCGGGTTGCAGGTTCCCAATCTTGATCTTGATAAAATCGGGAGCCAGTTTGAAAAACTGCTGAATGAGTCAGAACTTAAAAATGTGACTGATAGTGGTTTGCTAGGAACTGTAGATCGACAAAGCTTTGTTGATCTACTTAGCAGTCGAACTGATTTTTCTAAAAAAGAAATTGACCAAATTGTGGATCGACTAGATTCAACCTGGAAACAGGTGGCGGGTAAAGGTGGTAAAAAAGATTTCAAGAGCCAACTATCTGGTTTATTAAACGCCGTTACGCCAGAAAACCTAAATTCTAAGGATTTAGCAGGTAAGCTTCAGCAGCTTGTGGGTGAAGGATCTCAAAAGGATGCCAGTCTAACCACCCAAGCCCTACAGCTTGGCTTAAGTGCGCTGTTCGGGAAGGTGCTAAGCAATGTTGATCTCTCAGATTTAGATATTGAGAAGGTTTCGGGTCAGCTTCAGCAGATCAAAGGCACTGTACTGGGCAAAGCAAGTCAGGCTGATAAAACAACATCAGGTACAGCGCTAAAGCCGTTTAGCGTCATTCAGGCAGATCTTGAAAATTATCTGCTGTTTACGCCGACTTGGGAACTCAACAAAGGTGCGGTGAAGCAGCACTTTAAGGACGTTATTTATGATCCTCAGGCCGATCCTGGCGCGATTCGTCAAGAACTAGAGCTGGTGAATCGCAGCTACTTTGTGGAAACACTGTCTTTACGCGATGATCTCAAACCAGATCGAGTTGAAGAACTGGCCGACGATTTAGAACAAATCCGCCAAGCGGTGTTTGAGACGGTTCAACAATCAGAGACGGAAGGGCGATCGCAAGATTTCCGCAACCGAGTTGAACACTACCTCCGCTCTACGGGCAAAGATGAGCTAAACCCTGAGGGCATTGGGCAAGAATTTAAGATGCTCTTGAGCGACCCAGAGGCGAGTATAGATGCGTTAGGCAATCGTCTAAGTCAGTTTGACCGAGATACCTTGGTAAAACTACTCCAGCAGCGCCAAGATATTACCCCTGACGAAGCAGATCAGATTGTGGGTCAGCTTGAGAGTACCCGCGATCGCGTTTTATCCGATGCGAAAGACCTTCAGGCACAGGCACAGGCCAAAGCACAGGAACTGCGGAATAAGGTTGAAGAGTATCTCCGTAATACCAATAAAGAAGAGCTGAACCCAGAAGGCATTCAGCGCGATCTACGCACTTTATTAGACGATCCTCAAGCTGGCGTTAGTGCATTAAAGTCAAGGCTTTCGCAGTTTGACCGCGATACGCTGGTGCAGTTGCTCAGTCAGCGACAAGATCTCAGCGAAGAGCAGGTCAATCAGGTACTAGATCAGGTTGAGTCAGTGCGAGACAGCATTGTACATGCGCCTCAAAAGGTTGCAGATAAAGCAAAAGAGCAGTATGACCAAACGACTACGGCGATCGCCAATTACCTGCGCGATACCAACCTAAGTGAACTAAATCCTGAAGGAATCCAGCGTGATTTAACGGCATTGCTAGACGACCCCAAGGCGGGTGCCTCTGCCCTGCGCGATCGCCTATCTCAGGTTGACCGTGAAACCCTGGTAAAGCTGTTAACCCAGCGAGGAGATTTGACTGAAGAACAGGTTAACCAGACCATTGATCAGCTCCAGTCTGCCATTCGCAATATTGTCAAAGCCCCTCGTCGTTTAGCGCGTCGTGCGCAAAGACAGGCCGTTGCCTTTGAGGAAAATTTAGAGAACTACCTACGCAATACCCAAAAAGAAGCGCTGAACCCTGACGGCATTAAACGTGACCTTCAGCTTTTGCTACAGGATCCTCGTGCTGGCTTGGGCAGTTTGGGCGATCGCGCCTCGCAGTTCGACCGCGCCACCTTTGTAGCACTGCTGTCTCAGCGAGAAGACATTTCTGAAGAAGAGGCCAACCGCATTGCCGATCAAATTGAGTCTACCTACCGCTCACTGGTCGAACAGGTGCAGAACGTTCAGCAAACGGTTCAGTCTGCCATTGACAGCGTATTCGATAAAATCCGTGACTACCTTAACGCTTTAGAGCGCCCAGAACTCAACTATGACGGTATCCAAGACGATTTCCGTAAAGTCTTTGATGATCCTCAGGCTGGGTTTGATGCCTTAAAAAATCGTTTAGGACAGTTTGATCGAGGAACCTTGGTTGCAGTGCTAAGTTCCCGTGAAGATATCTCTGAGGCCGATGCCAATCGGATCTTAGACAAGATTGAAGAAACACGAGATGGGGTATTACACCAAGCCGAACAGATTCAGCAAGAGGTGCAAAGGCGCTTTAATCAAGTGAAGCATCAGGCTCAAAAGCAGGCCATTGAGACACAGAAAGTTGCAGCAGGCGCTGCCTGGTGGCTTTTTAGCACGGCACTCGTCTCTCTTGCGGCGTCAGCATTGGCAGGCACAATAGCCGTTTCTGGCGCAAGAGTCTTAAGTTCTTTTGCACGTTAGGCAAATCTTCTCAATCTGCGAAAAGCCTCTCGACTAAAGTGAGAGGCTTTTCGCATAAATGAAGCTCCAGCGAGCTATCGTCGTAAGCTTATTAACAATGAGCAGACTCATCGGCTATGGCTTATCGAAACCCAAAGAATCCTTCACTTGAATGACTAAATCTGGCAGTCCTTCTAGTTTTTCAACTGCCTCAATTTCTGCTGATGATGGCACAAAGATCGTCAGTCCACTTGGCACACATACAACGTCAACGGGGGTGGTGCCAATCATTTCACCATCTAAAACAACTTTTTGAGGTGGGTTAGCAGAAATTTTAAAACGACTGGCTCTTAGGTACCCAATGTCATCTCGCTCTGTTGCCGTACCGCTAGAAGCGGATTGAAATAGATCATAAGCAGCAGTCACGGCTCCTGCTTTATTGGCTGGCGCAACAATGGTCACATCCAAGAGGCCATCATCTACCACAATGCCAGCAGAACCCTGAGCCAGAATGGAGGTCGGTGGTGCTGCATTGGCAACCGTAACGGCCGCTGCTGAAACTGTCACAATCTTATCTTCAGTTTCAATTTCAACCTCAAATGTCTCCAGGTTTTGGAGCTGCTGTAAACCTGCCAACACGTAGGCCAACATCCCAAACCGATTTTTTGCATCTCGGTCGGCTAGCTCAACGGTTTCAGCCTCAAATCCAATGCCCGCCAATAAAACCATTGGTTTACCATTACAGTAAGCCGCATCCACTTTTCGCGTTGCACCTACCAAAATCGTTTGGCAAGCTGCCTCGACTGTATCCGGAATGCTGAGTGCAGTCGCAAAAGCGTTTGCCGTTCCCCGCGAAATAATGCCTAGCGGAATGTCAGTTCCCACCACGGCAGCAGCAGCGGCAGAAAGCGTTCCGTCGCCGCCAGACGCAATAATAGCTTCAACGCCCCGTTCAACGGCTGCTTTAGCGAGAAGATCGGCTCCTATTTCGGGGGTCGTGAGGCAGATATCAAGATCGATCTCAGACTCTAAAATAGCTTTGATGTGCGCTAGATCTTCGTCAGGGTTGCTTTGACCTGCTGCGGGATTGAAGATTAAGCAAGCAGAGCGCAATTTGGGGCTGTCTGGAGTATTGAGCATAAAATCTATTCAAGATCTAAGAGGTATGTTTAAGAGGCTTTATCTTACTAGTGGCAATCACTTCTTGGGTACAGCAAAATATTTATAGAACTAAAACATAGACTACTATAGTCTCTCTTTATTCTAGCCCAATCAATTTGACTTATTATCATTATCTCATAAGTTGTAGAGATAAAATTAAGAAGTAGCACTATTGATAGATACTTCGTATAGTATTCTTGGCTACAGTTAATTTAGTCTGAAAATAACTCAACAGAACATAAAGATCTTCGAGTTATTTCTTATTCTAAAATGGAGGAATATCATGTCCCTAGAAGATAAAGTAAAAGCGACTGCAAAAAATCTTGAAGGCAAGGCTCAAGAAGCGTTAGGAAAGGTTACAGGAGATCCTGAAGACCAAGCTAAAGGCAAGGCTAAGCAGGCCGAAAGCCAAGTCCGCCACGCTACTGAAGATGTCAAAGATGAAGTCAAAAAAGCCATTGATTAGTCATCTTTTATAAAAAATCCCCTGCCAGCTTAAAGCTAAGCTGGCAGGGAATTAAACTATGAATGACAAGCGTTATTTTGTGAAAATATATTTTTTAAGGAAGCTTGTAACTCGTTACTCGTAGATTAAGTTTCCCGTTATTAGGGTTCTTACTAAATATAAAGGCACCCTCTTGAGTCTCTTCGCCTGACAGGAAATCAATTTCTTGTTCGCTTTGTTCCTTAATACCATGATTTGTTTCTAGTTCGGCGATAACACGAACAGATTCGACTGTTTCTCCTCCTTTATTCTTGAGAATAAATGGAACATAAAATTGTCCATCCACCTCCCGAATCGTTTCTTCATGAGTGACTGACAAGATAGGCGGCTGGCGCTGTTGACCCAGCCAAACATAGAGAACAAGTCCAATCACTGTAGATAGAATGGTGGCAGCAATGCCAAAAGTAACCCATTCTGCGGGCGATCGCCCAACTTTACCATCACCTTGAGTTGCTTCGGTATGCGTATTCATATTCATAGGGTTCATACTGCCAATCTTCCTGCTGCGCCACCCACTGTTGTGGGTAAACCTAAAATCAGCGTGTATCTTAGCCAAATTGACCAAGGGTCGCTAAGGTTTAGCTTGTCAAAAAACCACAGCATAAGCGCTGCGGTAATGAGCGAAACTAAGTAAGAAATAACCGTCTCGCTGAACGGGTCTTGAAACATTCCTTTCTGCTGCTGACGCTTACTTTGGTTAGAGAAGTTTGCGGCAAATACAATGGCATAAGAAATTAAGAGAGACGCAAAAACCAATCCAAGAAGCCATGGCCCCGAAGTTGACGCGGCTAACATAGGCACTTCATCGGTTGGGGCAATGCTAAAGGCGATAATAATTCCGCCAATCAAGGTAGCGCCAATGTCAGCTACTATGCCATCGATCTGCTTGTTACGATCAGTCTGCTTTTTGTTCTCTTTTGGCTGCTGTTTTTCTTCAGATTCATCTCTCAAAAGTTGATTAGATAAGGCTACACCCAACGCAAAAGGAACACTTTCATAGATTAGCTTTCCTAATGCTTCACCTAGAGGCGTATCTAAGGTGATTTCTTGAAATAATACTAAAACGCAGCTTGTACAAAATATTCCTAGGGCAATTGCTTCAATGCTGTCTATTACAGCATCTCTGAAGCGAATATCTGAAGCATTACGAAAACCAGTGGTTTGGTTTAGTAATAAAACAATTGTGAAGGTTAGGGCGATCGCAATCAATAAGCGTAGTGGCTCAACAGAGGAGCCAATCCACCAAACCTCCATTGTGTAAAGAAGTGGAATACCAAATAGAAATCCGCCAGAAATTCCTCGAACTAAATTATTGAATTCCTGACGCCATGGGCTATGTATAGATGCTTTAAAAACTGACATACAAATTAATGAATTGAAAATATTGCTTAGAAAACTAAGTAGATTTCTAATACTAAGGGATACGCTCTAAAATTAGGTATATGTCGATCGGTAGATGTAAAGAAGCATACAGTATCAACTATAGGCAGATCTGAAAAAGAAAAATATATTCTATCGTTAAATAACGACGAACTATTGTCTGATTTAAGTCAGTATGGCGTCAATATTGGCTTAGTAGACCAAGAATATTTATATTTTATTGTTTTAATTTATGGATTGGAGGTAAGCGATGAAAAGCACTGCTGGACTTAGCTTTGAGCAAGAATTTATGCTCAGAGTCTTTGGAGAACAAGTTAAAAGTTTGA
>JAGVDA010000444.1 GCA_020058975.1 Thermosynechococcus sp. WC_1
AGCTGAGGCGAATTATCAAAAAAGTGCCAGGTACAGGCACACATTGCGCTTATTAAGGCAGGTAACATCCCCAGCGAGAGCCAGCGCCAGCTAGAGTTTTGGCTAACGTCGGCATAGAGCCAGATCAGCCAAATTGCCGCAACCCATTCAATCACGCTCGAAATATGGATCATCCAAGTGGGGATGGATAGTGCGTGCATAATCGTTTGAGCCAGCCTTCAAAAACCACTTGGAGTGTATCGTGATTTTATAGCCCTGAGATGGCCTGTGTGACTTGAGCAATGCAGCCCAGCCCATATAATTAGGGAAAACATAAAGAGTAATCAATGCTGAAAGCTGGGATTGTCGGTCTTCCGAATGTTGGTAAGTCAACATTATTTAATGCCCTAGTGGCAAACGCCAAGGCAGAAGCGGCTAATTTCCCGTTTTGCACCATCGAGCCAAACGTCGGCATTGTGTCCGTCCCTGACAATCGCCTTCAGGTTCTTGCAGACATTTCTGGCTCTGATGAGATTGTGCCAACCCGTTTTGAGTTTGTAGACATTGCGGGACTGGTCAAAGGCGCTAGTCAGGGCGAAGGTCTGGGGAATCAGTTTTTGGCCAATATTAGGGAAGTGGATGCGATCGCCCACGTCGTGCGCTGCTTTGACGATGACGACATCATTCACGTTTCTGGCTCCGTTGACCCTACCCGCGATATTGAGGTCATTAATCTAGAACTCGCCCTCTCAGACCTTGCACAGATTGATAAGCGAATCGAACGCACCCGTAAACTGGCTCGCACCAGCAAAGAAGCCCAGCTAGAACTCGCCGCCCTCGAAAAAGTATCCGTCGCCCTTAACGAAGGCCAGCCCGCGCGTCAGGTTGACTTAAACGAAGAAGAATTAGAAGCCGTGCGTTTGCTAGGGCTTTTGACCCTCAAGCCCATTATTTATGCAGCCAACGTCTCTGAAGATGACCTGGCAACCGGAAACGAGTGGGTAGAGCAGGTTCGCAAAATCGCGGCGCAAGATCAGGCTCAGGTTGCCGTTGTGTCAGCGCAAGTTGAAGCCGAACTCGTCGATCTCCCCGAAGCCGACCGCAAAGACTTTTTAGAATCTCTGGGCGTTCAAGAAGGAGGGCTACAGTCTCTCATCCGTGCCAGCTATGAGCTGCTGGGGCTGCGGACTTACTTTACAACAGGTCCGAAAGAGACAAGAGCTTGGACGATTCATGCTGGCATGAAAGCGCCTCAAGCGGCTGGGGTCATCCACACCGACTTTGAGCGGGGTTTTATTCGGGCTGAAACCGTTTCTTACAAAGACATCGTAGCCGCAGGCTCTACACCCGCCGCTAAAGAGAAAGGTTGGGTACGCAGTGAAGGAAAAGAATATGTCGTCCAAGAAGGGGACGTAATGCTATTCCGGTTTAATGTTTAGCCGATCTCCCAAAGAAAACCGCCGAACGCGTTCGGCGGTTTTCTCAGTATTTGTGCTGATTGATGCAAAAAGTCTAATCTTCTTCTGGCGTCAGCTTTAGAAGAAGGTAGCCTAACCCAAGTCCTACCAGCACCAGCACAAAGGGCAAAACTGCCGCATTAAAAATTTCTCCGCCCATGATTGCTCCACTTAAAACGCTGTTTAACTTATGTTGCCTTCTAAAACGAAGGAATAACCGTCAGCCTACAGCATAGAACTTCCCGTAGCGAATACAAAGGATAACGTGCAAATTAAGGGTAAGTAAACGCCGATAAGGCAGCATGGTTTCATGTCATAATAATTTACAATGTTTTTAATAAAAGACCGTTAGGCTATGTCTTCTCAGACGCCAATACTAGAACCCTTAGATCGCCACGAATGTCGGTCTTGTGGCTATATCTATGAGCCAGAAAAAGGGGACAGCCGCAAAGTCCCGCCCGGAGTTGCCTTCGGCGAGCTGCCCGAAAAATGGACTTGTCCTGTGTGCAATGCTCCCGCCTTACAATTCAGCAATATTGGTCCAGTCGGTTCGCCGTCTGGGTTTAAAGAAAACCTCAGCTACGGTATCGGTGTTAACGCACTTCCCCCTGGTCAAAAAAATCTTTTGATTTTTGGGGTCTTAGGGCTGTTTATCTTGATACTGCTGAGCTTTTACGGGTTAGGTTAACCAGCTCATAAAAAATTATGGCGCAATGCTCACAACGCTGTCGCCCTCCGTCAACGATCACGCTAGATTCGCACTGTATTTATGATGCCTTCGCTCACAAAAATCCTGAAGCCGCTGTTGGTGAGCTTAATTGCCCTCGTCTTCTGTACTTCCTGTAAATATATTCCCTCCGTAGACGTTAGCCCTTGGGAACTGGTTTCATTGCCGACCAATGCAACGGTTCTTGACCTCAGTTTTGTGTCTAAAGACCACGGGTGGCTGACGGGCAACCGCTCCACTCTTATGGAAACCCTTGACGGCGGCAAAACCTGGGAACCTCGAACCCTCGACTTAGGCGATACGGCCTATCGGTTTAACTCAATTAGCTTCTCAGGGGATGAGGGCTGGGTTGCGGGAGAACCTTCGATTCTTTTGCATACAGAAGATGCAGGGCAGTCTTGGTCTAGCGTGCCGCTGAGCGCTAAGCTGCCTGGTAAACCTGCCAAAATTGTTGCGGCTGGGCTGCACACTGCCGAAATGACCACGGACGTGGGCGCAATTTATAAAACCGAAGATAGCGGCAGGCACTGGACTGCAACGGTTCAAGAAGCCTTTGGGGTTCTCAGAAATGTAAATCGTTCCTCCGATGGCAGCTATGTTGCCGTCTCTTCAAGGGGTAGCTTTTACTCAATCTGGAAGCCAGGAGAAGTTTCTTGGGAACCCCATAACCGCAATAGCTCTCGCCGAGTGCAGAACATGGGTTTTGCACCTGATGGCAAACTTTGGATGTTAGCGCGCGGCGGACAAATTCAGTTTAGCAATGACAGCAACGAGTGGGATGAACCACTTACGCCAGACTACTCTGTTAGCGTAGGGCTGCTTGACTTGGCCTATAGAACCCCAGAGGAGCTATGGGTGAGCGGGGGTAGCGGCAACCTGCTGTGCAGTTTTGATGGGGGCAAAACCTGGCAGAAAGACCGCTCGACGAATAAGCTTGCGACCAATCTCTATCGTGTAATGTTTCAAAGTCCCGACCAGGGCTTTATCATTGGGCAGTCTGGCATTTTGCTGCGCTACGTTGGCTAGAGCTGGAAAAGACCAAACCGGTGGGAAGTTGATCTGCGTACAGAAAATTCACTTGTGGGACTTTCTGTTGTTTCGTATGATCAGAAAGCGTAAGTTTAAGAGGCTCTCCCTAAAGACATCAACAAAAGTCTGAGTGGGAAGCGTGTTTCGATTTAATCTGTGTTGATAAGAGGTAACTAAAGTGGCTGGTACTACTGGAGAACGCCCATTTGGCGATATTGTTACAAGCATTCGCTATTGGGTCATCCATAGCATTACGATTCCGGCTTTGTTTATTGCAGGTTGGCTGTTTGTGAGTACAGGGCTAGCCTACGATGCGTTTGGCACCCCTCGCCCTGATCAATATTTTGACCAAGCGCGTCAAGAAGTTCCCCTCATAAGCGATCGCTTTGCCGGGAAGCAGCAAATTGACGAATTTACAAAAGGACTTTAGTAGAACTATGACGAGTAATAATAATCAGCCTGTTTCATATCCCATCTTTACAGTGCGCTGGCTTTCTGTTCACGCCCTAGCCGTGCCCAGCGTTTTCTTTATCGGTGCGATCGCCTCTATGCAATTCATTCACCGCTAGGATGCCGTCATGACAGAAAAAAACCCTAATAACCAGCCCGTCGAGCTAAACCGTACTTCCTTGTACATTGGCCTACTGCTGATATTTGTCGTAGCGCTGCTGTTTTCGAGCTACTTTTTCAACTAGTGCTTTTCAACTAGTGCTTCGTTTTGATTAAGTTTACCCAATCATTTTAGAGGAGGAAGACTGAATGTCTGGAAGTGGGCGAATACCCTTGTGGATCGTAGCAACAGTGGCTGGCACTGGTGTTCTTGTTGTACTGGGACTGTTTTTCTATGGAGCCTACGCAGGGCTTGGATCCTCGCTTTAATCGCGTCATAGCTTAGTGCCCAGCAATTCAGCACTGGCTTTGTCATCGTGGCTCATTTAATGTTTTGCAAAAACCGTCTACTGTTGCTAAACCGTAGACGGTTTTTTTATGGATGGACGTAGGGGTAGATCAAAACGCTAAAAAAGCATCATGGCGAACGTCCAATGATTTACCGTTCGATGTACAGAAATAAAAGCGACATTGCAACAGCCGGAAACACTAAACCAACGAGGGGGACCAGAATCGAAGGTAAAAGATCTGCACTCATAATCAAAACTTGCTCTGAATAACGCTTTTATTATGACCGTGTGGGTTTAAAACAATCAACCCTCTCTCGTCAGAGATGGAGCCTTGACCATAGGCTGATCAGTTCATGCTCTGCCAACTCAATAGGCACACAGGTCAATAAAGTTTGATAATTCGTTGCACAAATTTAGGAATTTCGTTACATTGATTAATGAAAGCGCTCCTACAACAGGTTATTCATCATGGAAAAAGTACAGGTTCAAGCTGAAGATCGGAATGCATGGGTTTTTGGCTTCACGCCCCAAGCTGAGATTTGGAACGGTCGATTGGCAATGATTGGTTTTCTTGCAGTTATTTTGACTGAAGCTCTCTCTAGTGAAGGTGTTCTTCATTTTTGGGGACTGCTGTAGATTTGCGACTCATCTTTAAATTAGTGGACTTACGCTTGCGTTGTGGTCTGCATCTTAAAAGAGCTATTGATACCCATCAATAGCTCTTTTTGCTGCAATGCTATGGCAAGAACATCACAAGAGGACAGACTTTATTTTGATTTGGTAGCCCCGGCCTCTTGGCATTCTTCGGCGACTGTATTAAAGCTAGTATTGGTCGAGCCGTCCCGCAATGAATTTGATGCCTGATTACCCTCAAGAGCCTGCATTGATCACAATGGTGTGGACCGACCTGCTCGACTCCACTGCAATGAAGCGCGATTTGGAAGGGCAGTATGTCTGCGATCGCAATCAGGCATACCTCTCCCAAATCTTGCAGCCGCATCGATCTCGGGTTACGGAGAGTCTCGCGCCATTTCGGGGACGGATCATTAAAACAGAGGGAGACGCTTTTTTTCTGGTCTTTTCAACGGTCACAAATGCCTTAGAGTGGGCCGTTGCTCTCCAGAAAAATCATATAGAGCATCCCATTGAGACGCCGCTTGGGCCGCTACAGGTGCGGATTGGCATTCATACGGGTAGCCCCACTCAAAATAACGGTGACTATATTGGTCAAGAAGTTGATTATCTGGTTCGCATTGCGGATCTTTCCCAAGGTTCTCAAATTTTGCTCTCAGAAGTCAGCGCTGTTTTAATGCGCAATTCGGGCACGCGGAACTTAGAAATTTATAGTCATGGTCAATGTCTTCTCAAAAGTATTGGAGAAGTACCCATTTTTGAGGCGCTTTGGGATGGGCGATCGCCCCAAACACCCCGCTTAGACGTTAAAGCACTCTTCAATCAAGGCCGTCTCAAAGCCATATTGCCAGAGGCTGTCATCACTCAATCAACCCATCCGTTCACCCTGCTGTCGAAATTAAATCAGCACAAACAGTCTTATAAAAGAGTTTTAGGGGTGTTATGCACCAGCTTGATTTGGAGCATTGCCGTTCTCGGCATTCGCTGGTTAGGCGGCATACAGGCTCTAGAACTATGGAGTTTTGACCAACTCACGCGGCTACGTCCCCACGAAAAACCAGATGACCGAATTTTGGTCATCACCGTCACCGCTCAAGATTTAATGCAGCAGTCCGCAGATAGCCGCCGGAGTTCCCTCTCCGATCAAAACCTGCTAAAACTGCTTCAGAAAATTGACCCCTTTGAGCCGAGGGTTATTGGCCTAGATATCTATCGAGATTTTCCCGTTCAGCCTCAGTTTCCTCAGTTGGCACAGCGGCTGCGTGAGGATTCTAAAATCATTGCAGTTTGCAAATCTCGTGATGCCGAGGGCGATCCCGAAGGGGTTTCTCCACCCAGAGAAGTCCCCACGACACGGGTTGGCTTTAGTGACTTCATTGAAGACAGTGATGGCATCATCCGACGGCAGCTCTTGTTTATGACTCCTGACCCGCTTTCGCCCTGCCAGGCTCACTATGGCTTTGGCACCCAGGTGGCGCTCCGGTACTTAGCCGCCCAGGGCATTCAGCTCTCCTTTACCGCTGACGGCAATCTCCAGTTGGGTCGAACCACTTTCCAACGGCTTAAGCCCTTAGAAGGTGGCTATCAATTTCACGCAGAGGGCGGGCATCAGATGATGCTCAATTTTCGGGCGCTGTCTAGCCCCCAAGACATTGCGCTCCAGGTTTCTCTCTCAGATGTTCTCAATCATAAAGTAGCGCCAGACCTGATCAAAGACCGTATTATTCTCATCGGCGTCACTGCAAACTCTTCTAGCGATTTTTGGGCGACACCCTATGGCGCAGGTGGTATCAGAAAAATTGCTGGCGTGATGATTCAAGCTAATATGGCGAGCCATCTTTTAAGCGCAGTGCTAAACCAACGCCCCATGATTTGGGTATGGCCTGTCTGGGGCGATAGCCTCTGGCTGTGGGGCTGGGGCAGTATCGCAGGCTTAATCATTCTTGTTTCGCCTCGACTATTGCAGGGCATCGCTGGCCTAGGCATCGCCAGCGCCGCACTTTTGATAGTTTGTTTTGTAATGCTGCTTCAGGGCGGCTGGTTAGCGGCAGCGCCAGCCAGTATTGTCTTATGGCTGACCGGAGGCACTGTCAGCTATCAGACCTTCAGTAAAGAATCACAAAAGTTAAGGAAACCTCAGGAATAGATCGAATCTTTTCTACATACTATGGAGGTTTTTAGAAAACAAGGATACTCTAAAGGGAAGCCGTTCCATAGGTTTGGGGGTTACAAAAAGTGCCGCAATACAATTGCTTAAAGACAAGTGCTGGTCATACATCAATATTGGTGTTGGGATGTTTCAGCGCTAGTTTGCATTTGGCAACGACGTTACCACTTCAAGCCTCCGCATCAAGTAAGCTGCCTCACTCAAAAACAGCAGTTTTCCCTTATAGTCCTCCGCTCCCACCCAATCTTGGCGCACCCAAGGGTCGCACGGGTGGAGGTGCGAGTCGAGGGGCCTGTACACAGTACCAGGCGATGCGTGCCGTATTGCCAAGCAGTGCAGCTCGTTCCTATAGCTTGACGGCTTCAGAGCATCCTACCTTTTGGTTTTATCTCCCTAATCGCCTTCATCCAGAGACTCGCCTTGAGTTTGTACTCCAAGACGCAGCAGATCGCTATGTCTATAAAACAGTCTTTACTCAACCCAATCCTTCTGCTGGATTGGTCAGCGTAACGGTGCCAGAACAGTCCTCTCCTCTGATTGCGAATGCGGCTTACAGTTGGACGCTAAGTCTTCAGTGTGATCCGACAAACCCCAGTCAGATGACGTTTATTCGTGGAGGTATTCAGCGGGTGGCGATCGCTCCGCATCAAGAGTCCGCACCAGCCCTATCCATCGCAAGCCCGACCAGCGGCAACCAGGCCATTACAGCTCAGCTCTACGCCCAGCAAGGTTTGTGGTACGATGCCATCACAATTTTGGCTCAAGCTTTGCAAGCGCAACCCACAAACCTTGCTACCACTCAAGCCTGGAAAGACTTACTAGAAAGATCAGGCTTAACGGAACTACAGCCTCCTGCCATTGCCACCCAAAAAATTAATTTAATTCAGATTGGCTCTACAGCAGCCA
>JAGVDA010000370.1 GCA_020058975.1 Thermosynechococcus sp. WC_1
CGACCGTACTGCATGGACTTTTGGCCGCCGGCGGGGCCATGCCTGAGGGTGACTTACGCCGAATTGAGCTTCGACGTGAAGGGCAGTCCCCCCTTGTTATCGACGCCTACAAGTTGCTCGCTGAGGGCGAGAAGACTCAAGATCCGCAGCTTCAGCCGGGTGATATTTTGCACATACCCGCCGCAAAAGGTTTCTTTGCCGTTGCAGGAAACGTACGCCGCCCGTCTATCTATCATCTCGCGGAAGGTATGACGGTTGCGGATGCCATGAGACTTGCGGGAGGCATCGCGCTAGGACAAGAGAGTGCCAGCATCAGGCTTGAGCGCCTAAAAAATGGTGTTTTAGCTGGTACCAGTGGCAAATCCGGACCAACAAGACAACTTGAGGTATTTGATCAAAACAGTGCCAGCATGAAGGGCCTGCTCAGGGACGGTGACCTTTTGATGGTATTGCCCGTTTCGCCGAGATTTGACACGGCCGTTACGCTTCGTGGCAATGTTGCACAGCCGATTCGTCAAGCCCACACTCCTGGCATGAAGGTGTCAGACCTTTTGGACCCGTCAACGGCTTTCATTAGACCCTCTGTTTGGATGGATCGTAATGGTCGTAGCGGGATGGATGCACTGGGCAGAGGCTCGCGTGAACTGGACTACGCAATTGATTTTCCTGACGTGAATTGGGAGTATGCGGCGCTAGAGCGATTTGATCCATCACGTCAAGCGATGCAGTTATTTCCGTTCAATCTTCGTTTGGCGCTCAAAAAAGAGCCTTCGCAAGATTTGGTGCTGTTACCGGGGGATACCGTTGTGGTCTTTTCTAAACAAGACTTCCGTCAACCCGAGTCTGAGTTTTTGAGGATAGTCAAAGTTGAGGGAGAAGTTAAGTCGCCTGGGCTATATCCCATTCGTGCGGGAGAGACACTGCAGGACGTTGTTACGCGTGCCGGTGGACTTACGGATAGGGCGTATGTCTTTGGTACGGTATTTAGTCGGCAAAGTGCGCGTAAGACTGAAATGATGATGCTGAAAGAGGCGGCAGACCGCATTGAACAAGACTATCTTCGCTATCTTGCAGGGCGCGCCCGTAATGCCACGAGTCAAGAAGAGGCTTCGATTGGATCGCCTGAACTTGAATCCATTAAAACCTTGGTTAATAAGCTTCGTACCGCAGACCCCGAGGGCCGCGTAGCACTGAACTTGCAAGGAGCTCAAGCGAATTTTCTCAATTACCCCTTACTCGCACTAGAGGATCAAGACAGGATTACTATTCCACCGAAACCGTCTACGGTTACTGTGATGGGTGCTGTTTTTAGGCAAGGTACTTTGCTTTGGTCACCAAGCGCAACTGTAGGCAGTTATGTTGAAAACTCGGGTGGACTCAGGCAGTATGCCGATAGCTCAGGTTTTATCGTTTTTCGCGCGGATGGAACAGTCAGGCAAGTCAATCGTTCTTGGCTATTTGGTAGCCGTGAAGTGCTAAACCCCGGTGATACTGTGATCGTTCCCGAAGACGTTAGATCACAAGGCTGGACAAGATTGTTCCGTGATTGGAGCCAAATCTTCTATCAGCTTGGCTTGGGTACAGCGGCCTTGAAAATTTTGAGGACATCTCTGTGACCGACAAAGTTATTGTCGAGCCGCTAAAAGTTCCCGCAGTTGGGGCTTCACACCTGTTGATTCGCCTATCGCAGTACCGACTTTTTATCTTCTGCTTGACTTTAATGATCACTTTGTATGTGGGTTACGAGTCATCTAAGGCTCCGCAGATATTTACCGCCTATGCTAGATTGCTACCGCCACAAACCAATACATCAACGGCTTCCACCCTATTAGGACAAGTAGGCGGAGGAGCCGTACTGGGCTCCTCGGCATTGACCATCAAAAATCCATCCGATCTTTATGCCAGTTTGTTTTACAGTCGATCTGTTCAAGACGATGTCATTAAGCGATTTCAGCTGGCAAATCACTACGGAATCGATGACATTGACGAACTGCGTAAAGAGATCGGTAAGCGCACAAAGGCTGAGGTTGGCAAAGATGGAATCATCACACTGGCCTATAGAGATAAAGCAAGCGAGACAGCAGCCACGATAGCCAACGGGATGCTGAGCGCTATGTACAACATTGCCTTGAGACTATCAAAGTCGGAGGCTTCTAGGCGTACCGAGTTTTATGATTCACTTATTAAAGATGCCCAGTTGCGGCTTAGGAAAGCGATTGAAGAACTCAGAGTGGCTGAAAATCAAACTGGTTTAACGCGATTAAAAGGTCAGGAAGAAGGCTCAGCCGCGGCTAGTACAGAATTACGTGGTCAGATTGCCACCAGGGAAATCGAGCTCAAAAAAATGTCAATCAGCGCAACAGATCAACACCCCGAGGTTGTTCGCGTAAAAGCTGAGCTTGCAGAGCTTAGATCTCAGCTCTCAGCACTTTTCCCAACTACAAAAAAAAATCAACCTATAAAAAAAGAGGTTGAACAGCCACCAGACGAAGAGCAAAAGCGCAATAAGCGAGATTTTTTTCTGTCACACAGTAACTACCCAGACGCTCGGGCATTAGTAGAGCCGCTCAGACAGGCAGTTGATAACCACGCCGCTGTTTTGGAGCAGCTGATTAAAGCCCAAGCCTTATCCAGAGTCGACGAGACCAGGGATTTTTCTGGAATTTCAATACTCGATGAGGCAGTTGCACCCACTAAAAAATCCGGTCCGCGCGTCCTCGTCAATACCCTGGTAGGCGGGATGGCAGGTTTTTTTGTTGCCATAATCCTCGCCTTGATTTGGGATATTTTGTTCACCGACCCAGAGCGCAGGAAGCGTTGGCAAGGTGTCTATCGCTCGTTCTCTCGACGAGGACGCTAGTCCCATGTATTCTCGCTCACTCGCAGCGCTCGCTTTGCTGGTGTTTCAGGTGCTTGGCTTAGTCATACCCCTACTAACTCTACCTATATTGTCTAATGCTCTTGGCGTTCAGGGTTTCGGTCAGGTCATGATTGCACAGGCTTTGGTTTTGATGGCTGTTCTTTGGGTTGACTCTGGATTTAACACGCAGTCGCAGCAACTCGCAGCGAAAGTCGCAGCCGCAGAGATTCTTAAGCCGCAAGCACTTATTGATAATTTGATCGCAAGATCCTTTGCTGCGCTTAAAGCAATGTGTGTCCTGTCAATGACGCCGCTATTGATTCCTGGCGTATCCTATTCACTTTTGATTGCCAGTCTGCCCCTACTGATAGGCACGCTTTTATTCCCGCAGTGGTGGTTGCTCGCAACGGGCCACAGTGTATTACTGGGGTTGGTTACGGTTCTGGGTAGGCTGGTCAGTGCGGTACTGATCTGGTGGTTGGTTCTCGATCAGGGTGATATTTGGATTGCCACATTGATTATTTCGACCGCAACTTTGCTATCAGGTTTAATGCTCGCCCCTATTTGGGCCAGGCCAGTTTTGCGTCATTTTGCGCATTTGTCATGGTCCAGCTGGCGTGACTACGTGAGAGAGATTAAGCCCATTTTGCTTCCAGCATTTTTAGCTAGCGCCTGCGCTCAATTACCAGTTGTGGCTTTGGGTGGTTTTGCGGGGGCTGCTCAAACTGGACTGTTTAGTGCCGCAGATCGCCTAACCCGTGCGGGGGCGCATTTGTTGTCTTTAGTCGAGCAGACTTTAGTGACCCAGTGGCTGCAACCGATAGCCACAGAGGCTGATCGGCTTAGGAAATTACGCGGGCAGATTTTGATCATCCTCCCTTTGGGTCTCGGTCTAGCACTGGTTGTGGTTTGGCAATTAGCGCCTTGGATCATCAGGCTCTTATATCAAGATCGTTTTTTAGAGGCTGTCAGCATCTTACAAATACTGCTCGTATGGGCTTGGTTACAAACACTGCGTCGTTTATTGGTGGCGTTTTTTTGGTTGATTGATCGGCATATCGATTTACAAGCTCGTATCCAATGGTTTGAAATTGCACTTTACATCTCATTCTTTTTTGCACTTGCTATTTTTTCTTTGCTCGCAGAATTTGCGTATTGGGGTGTCATGGCTTCCGCAGGGCTGTGTTTGATTGAGGTTTGTCTGATCGGCTTTTTTGTGGCTTCGCAAAGGCTGTCCCGTTAATTTGTAATTGGCTCACTTTATTGAGGATAGATTGCGGATGAAGATTGTTATGTTGATGAGTGTTTACGGCGAGCGCGCCATCGGCGGAGCTGAGCGCACGGCTGGACAAATGGCCAAGCAACTCGTACTCAGAGGTCACGAGGTGCATCTGCTGTCTTTATCCCCGATGGGTCAGCCTGAGCCGCCACTCAGACTTGAAGAGGGTGTAACGTGTCATCAGATCGCTTTGAGTCAATGGTATGACCCTTACCAGCATCAAGCTCACAACGTACCTGATTGGTTGCCAGCATCATTGGGTCGATCGTGGGCCAGTAGTCGGAAAATGCTTTGGCATTTAAGAGACATCTATAACTTCAAAATGGTGGCGGCAGTTCGCAAAAAATTGGTTGAACTACAGCCCGATATTTTATTTACCCATACGCTTCAAGGATTTTCTGTTGGTGTTTGGAACGCCGCTCAATCTTTGGGTATCAAAGTCGTTCATATGACGCATGACCATGCCTTGATATGCCCTGGAACAGCCATGTCCAAGGGCACAGATGCTTGTGAGCGGGTCTGTACATCTTGCCAAATCTTCAGCCGTACTAGGCGATTAGTATGCAGTGAGC